>CAXTDO010000087.1:0-12323 GCA_964242315.1 uncultured Flavihumibacter sp. | reverse complement strand
GTTACCTTGTCACCTAAAAATTGCTCAATATGAAAAGAAATCCTGATAAAAGATATAGAATGTCTTTTATTACTTCCATGCTTGGTATTTCAACTGTAGCTGTCCTTTTCTCTTCATGCTTTAAAGACAAGGAGCCACCACCTCCTGCATTGCGTGGCAGTTACAAACAAGTGAATCTTGTCGGCACTAACTCAGAATACGGTCCGGCGCGTATTGATACTTTACTGAAAAACGCCTGGGGACTAGCTTTTAGTTCAGGTGGCACGCCGTGGATTTCGGCAACAGCATCACACGTGAGCCCCGTATACGATAAGGATGGCAACCAGGCAAGGGCGGCCGTTGCAATTCCTTCTCCGGGTGCACCAACCGGTGGTAATCCAACCGGAATAGTATTTAATGGCTCCAGTGATTTTGTACTTCCAAACGGACAACCGGCCCGTTTCATCTTTGTAGGGGTAGACGGCGTGCTTTCAGGCTGGAGCGCTGCTGCCGGCAATACGGCCATAAGACTTCAAAATTTTGTAGCCACATCATCTTATACAGGTCTTGCACTTGCCGCCAGTAACGGAGCAAACTTTTTGTTTGCCGCCAACTTCAGAACCAACAACATAGATGTTTTTGATAAAAATTTTGCTCCCGTTAACAGGGTTTTCAAAGATCCTGATCTCCCCGCAGGATACTCCGCATTCAACGTTCAGAACATTGGTGATACGTTATTTGTAACGTATGCCAAAGTAGGACCAGACGGCCGTAGTCAGGCTGGAATGGGTAATGGGTTTGTTGATATGTTTACCACAAGCGGTCTTTTGATAAGACGTTTCGCCTCCAAAGGAACATTAAACGCTCCATGGGGCATTGCCAAAGCTCCGGCAGGTTTTCTTACAGATAATATGAAATTATATACCGGAACTCCCAGTGCCATACTCGTAGGAAATTTTGGTGATGGGAAAATCAATGCATACGATCAGAATGGAAAATTGTTAGGTTATTTAAGTTCGGGCAGCAGTCCGATTGTGATTGATGGTTTATGGGCTATATCGTTCCCGCCCGTAACAGCTACCACTGTTGATCAAAACAGGCTATACTTCACCGCCGGGCCTGATGGTGAAAAGCAGGGATTGTTTGGTTATTTGCTAAGGAACTAAATCCGGTATGAGGTGTGGGGTATAAGGTAAAGCCCTAAGGGGTGACATGATTATAGAGATGACAGTTTGATTAAAATGCTATAACTCCGAAGGGGCAATGTCATTTAGTTAAGAGATGCTGAGTTCAATAATATTCAATATTCAACAAACAATAATCAATATTCAACAATTCGTTATGTACTTTACGTAGTGGATCTTTATTGAACATTGATTATTGTTTGTTGAATATTGAATATTTTCCTTAACTAAATGACATTGCCCGAAGGGGTGGCATTATTGCTTCTGCTGAAGAATAATGTCACCCCTTCGGGGTTAGCATTTTAATCAAACTGTCATCTCTATAATCATTTCACCCCTTAGGGGTTTACCTCACACCCCATACCTCATACCTTCTAACATGATTGAAGGGCATCCTGTAATCATTTGATCGGGCTAATCATGGTCAGATTTTGCACATATGAATCACCTACCGGCAGCGTGGTGCCATTTACAAGAATCTGGTGCCTTTCAATTTTGTCTATGTGCGACTTTGCCGCCATGTAAGAACGATGTATGCGTACGAACTTATTTTTAGGTAACACATTTTCCGTTTCGGTAAATGTCATTCTTGAAAGCAGCTTGGTATTTTTCATAACAAAGTTTACATAGTTACCCTCTGCTTCAATGTAGTAAATATCATCGAATCTTACTTTAACCTGCTCGTAACCGGTTTTAATAAAAATATGATCTGCTATGCCGGCGTTGCGCAACTGGTGTAATTCGTTGGCTTTGTTGCAGGCTTTTAAAAATCGCGCTAGAGAAAAAGGTTTAAGTAAATAATCAACTGCGTCCAGTTCAAAGCTTATTACAGCGTGTTCGGTATAAGCGGTAGTAAAAATAACCAGTGGCTTTCTGTTAAGACTTTTCAAAAAGTCGAGCCCTGAAATGTCGGGCATCTTAATATCAAGAAATATAAGATCTATGGGTTCCTTTTGTAAATAGTCCATTGCCTTAAAGGCGTCAGTAAACGCAGCTTTCAGGTCGAGGAACGGCACTTTTGAAGCATGTGCACGTACTACTTCCAAAGCAATAGGTTCGTCGTCAATGGCGATGGCGGTCATTTTAATGATTAATGTTTAATTATTAACGGATAGTGGTTAATGTTGTTAAATTTAAAACCGAGTTAAATATAAAATTAATAATAACTATGTACAGTTAACCACTAACCGTTTATCATTAATAATTAAACATTAATCATTACAACTGCATCGTCAGGTGCACGAAGAATTCTTTTGCATTTTCACGGATGATCAGTTCATGTTTGTTGGGATATAGTAACTGAAGCCGTTGTTTCACATTGTTGAGTCCTATGCCACTTTTATTTTTCTCGGGGTCGTTATCGGCTTTAACATGTATGCTGTTATACACATCAAAATACAAACCATTGCCTTTTATGTGTAAGGTAATTTTTATATGAGAGGGCTCGCGCAGACTGATACCATGTTTAAAAGAATTTTCAATAAAAGGTATCAACAACATGGGAGTGATGCTGAGGTTGTTGACCTGGTTGTCAATATCGGTCTGTATCACGATGTCGGGAGATGACTGCGTGCGCAGTCTTTGTAACCCGATATAGTTATTGATATAATCTATTTCCCTGTTCAGCGTAATTTTTTCCTGCATGTTTTCTTCCAGCATAAAGCGCATCATATCTCCCAGTTTCTGAATTCCTTCGCCGGTACGATCTGCATTCTCCTGCAGAGCTGTTCCGTACAATGTATTTAATGCGTTAAAAAGAAAATGGGGATTTATCTGGGAGCGCAGGAAGTCGAGGTTGGCGGAGGAGTTGCCAAGTGCGGTTTTTAAGCTGGTAAGTTCATAGTTGTCTGCAAGGCGTTGCCTGTATACGTACCATGAAAACGGGGCGGTAATTAATAATTGAAAACCTGCATTAAGCATATTAATGGCAGGCAACGCATTGCTGTGGTTATTCATGAACACAAAGATCATCAGCGATAAAGGAAGAATTGCAATAACCAACACTATCAGGACCTTCCAAAGATAAGCGCGGAATTCATTTTTTTTCAAACGGGCCTGCGGAATAAGCAGGTGCAAAGAATACCAGTACAAACCAATTGAGAAAGGAACAATAAATCCAAATACACCGATAATATGTTCAGGTGCATCACTGATAAGTAATAAAAAGAAACCAATCATCCATACGATACAGGCAAAGATGGTATCACGGTTTAACAGTTGGTCTTTACCCTGCAAATTTTTAGAGTTCTCAACAAAGTGAAGTCCGGTGGATTTTATGATCTGATAAAAGGCGAACATCATCATTAACCAAAAGCAGTAAATGAAGTTTGATTTGAAGAGCGTTTCGTATACGGCTTCTTTATCTTTATTGTCAGCAAACAAATAACCTTTGATCCATGTATCAGTAATGCCAAGCGCAACGCTAAGTGCTATAAACAGGATGATTATTAAAACTATATTAAGCCCGAGTCGTTCCTTTTTGATAAGGGATGGGATGATAGCCAGCGTTAATAGCAAATAAGAGCAATAGAAAAAGGAATACCTGATCAGTTTAGGAATAAAGTAGTTAGAGAAGTAAGAATACTCCAATTGACGGTTTACAAACTCGTCGCTATTAGATGTCCAGTTGGAATCATTTCCCTGTGTAGCTTTAGAAACAAGCAGGAACACGCTGAATACGTACATAGTAGTTGCCGCCCAAAACTCAATCCTGCCGAAGTCTATGGGCTTTTTAATCAAATCTTTCATGCTTACCTTTTATTTATATGCAATATTACCTACACACAAGGCAGTATGAATAAAATGTGATGAACACAGGTAAAGATGTTATGGATCGTTAAAATAATGATTAATGATTAACGGTTAATGCAATCCATTCATAATTAAGATTAATCATTAAGAATTAATCGTTAAGAATTAATCATTAATAATTACCCCTCAAACTTCTTAAAAATACTTGTTGCAATATGTCCACCGAAACCGAATGTATTGCTCATGGCATAGTTTACTGTTTTGCTTTGAGCACTGCCAAGGGTTAAGTTAAATTTCCCGGCAAACTGGGGTTCCACCTCGTCGGTATTGATAGTAGGAGGGATGATATTTTCTATGGTTGCTTTAATGCAGGCAATGGCTTCCACAGCGCCGGCTGCACCAAGCAGGTGGCCTGTCATTGACTTGGTAGCGCTGACGTTCAATTTTGTATCTAGTCCAAATACTTTTTCAACGGCGCACAATTCACTGAGATCTCCCATAGGTGTGGAGGTGGCATGCACATTCAGGTAGTCAATTGCATCAGGGGTAATCTCTGCCTCAGATAGAGCCTCCATCATTCCCAGATAAGCGCCTTCACCATCGGGATGCGTTCCGGTAAGGTGAAAAGCATCTGCCGACATTCCACCACCCACAATTTCGGCCACGATGGGTGCGCCCCTTTTAACAGCATGATCATAGCTTTCCAGAATCAAAGCGCCCGCTCCTTCACCCATAACAAAACCATCCCTTTTAATATCAAATGGCCTGGACGCTGTTGAAGGATGATCATTCTGAACAGACAATGCTTTAGCCGCATTAAAACCTCCGATGCCGCTTTCAGAAATAGCAGCTTCGGAGCCACCGGTGATCACCATATCTGCCTTGCCCCAGCGAACATAGTTAAAGGCTTCAATGATTGCCGTGTTGGATGTTGCGCAGGCCGACACTGTGGTGAAGTTTACACCTCTCAATCCGTATTTAATGGAAATAACTCCTGAAGCGATATCAACAATCATTTTGGGAATGAAGTATGGGTTGAATCGCGGGGTGCCGTCTCCCGTAGCGAATTCACTCACCTGTTGCTGGAACGTTTGTATCCCGCCGTTACCACTTCCCCAGATGACTCCTATTCTGTTCCTATTTAGTTTCTCAAAATCTATCCCGGCATGTTTTACCGCTTCGGCCACAGCTACCAAAGCATATTGCGTAAACGGATCTGACTTCCTGATCTCGGTTTTGTCAATGAAGTCAAGTGCGTTAAAGTTTTTGATTTCACAGGCAAATCTTGTTTTGAATTTACCTGTATCAAATTTGGTTATTGCTGCACTACCACTGGTTCCATTGATAAGAGACGCCCAGAAATCATTAACGTTATTTCCTATCGGCGTCAGGGCACCCATGCCTGTTATTACTACACGGTGTATGCTGCTACTGTTTTTCATATAGTTATATTGAAGTATGTTCGATCTCTATAATGTATTAAAAATTTAGTTTGATTCAGAAGTTAATGCCGCAATTTACACTACGCAACTTATAAATATTAACCTTTGTGAACAGTGCTTCAATTTTTATCTGCTGATAAAACGATGATCATGGTTTTTGTCATTTTGATAAAGCGCTTTAAACGGCAGGATGATCTGGATTTTGTGTTGCTTTTTTAAATAGCAATAAATATGAATATCAACTTTTGCTGTGCAACTGCACGTGATAATTGTTGGAAATTGGCTCCGTGTTAATGATAAACCATTAGTAAGCCAAATGAATCATTTGATTATTACCTCTGTTTTGGTTTATTCGATAAATTCAATGTATAAAATTCATCCTGAAAAACAGCCGGCAGTGTAGATCAAGGTTAAGCAGCAAAAGTGTTAAAACGTTGGTGATTGCATTATATTAACTTTCAGAACCAACTTTTCAGGTGAACTTTTCAAATTCATATACGATATAATACACCTGCTATGAACCTGACAATGAACGATCATTTAAATCAGTCGCAACCGGCAATTGATACGCTTTGTGATAACTGCGGAGCTATTTACGATCTGTTAGATTGTACTACCGGTCCATTTGGGAAGATATTTTGCCCTGAATGCAGTTCACAAAATTTTTTGGCAAATCATAAACGACCTAAAAAGAAATTATTATCGTACTATAAAATATTAAAACCTTTTGTTATGAAAAGTATTTTTGAAAGGGACGTTAAAACCAAACGCGCAAAATAATAATAAGTGAAAATAATTAATTCAAAATATTATTTTGAAACGGTAAAATATTTATGATTTATTATAGTTATAAATCGGTTATACAAAAAACGATTTATGCAAAACATTATATACTTAAGTTCGGCATCATATTTATTTTCAGAACAGGAACTCATGGATATTTTAAACAAGAGCAGGACAAACAATACAGCCCTGGGTGTAACCGGCCTGCTTTTATATAGTGAAGGCTCCATCCTGCAGATACTGGAAGGCGATGAGGATGTGCTAAAAACGTTATACAAGAGAATAGGTGGCGATCAACGCCATAGGTCCGTATTAAAAATGGTTGATTGCAGTATCACTGAAAGAAGCTTTAGTGACTGGTCGATGGGCTTCAAGCAAATTTCCAGCGAAGACTGGGAGAAGATCACAGGATATTTAAATGTTGACAAAAATGCATATTATAGCCTTACCGCTTCGGCAAATTCGCAGGTCATTACCATGATAAAATCATTTGAAAGCGTAAATATGCTCAGTAAGAGAAATTTTACTTTGCGTTAACATTAAAAAATCAAGAAAAAGCAGGGGTTTAATCTGGCGAAGCAAAAGGGCTTTGCCAGCTTAAACCCCTGCTTTTTTGTTTCCGGCAACCTGCAATGCGCATTCCTCCCCTGAATATTATATAGCTTCCATATCAACGAAAAATACCTAAATTGAATCGTTATTGCGTTGCCTGCCTGCTTTAAAAGTAGTCACAACAACAAAATTTTTTTTCTGTATGAACGCTCATTTAAAATTTGCGCTATTGCTGTTACCCGTTATAACCGTATTTGCAGGCCCGCTCACTGGTTTTGCACAGCAAACATCCGTTAACGCCGCTTCGAAAACGCAGGCGCCTCTTATTTCAGGCATACGTGAGGATGATATTAAAACCGATTTATTTGCTATGGCAGGTGATCATTTCAAAGGAAGGGAAGCCGGTACACTGGATGAACTGAAAGTTTCCGTTTGGCTGGCCAATCAGGCCAGGGCTGCGGGATTAAAGCCTGCAGGTGATGATGGAACCTATTTCCAGTTTTTTTCTATTTGGAGAAACCGTATCTCACTTGGCAGTAAGGTTGAGATCGGGGATAGCTCGTTCCGGCTATGGAACGATGTTTTGATAAGCCAGACGGCACCCGCTATTATCAATGCACCAGTGGTATTTGTTGGCAAAGCCGGGAAAGAAGAGCTTGATAAAGCCGATATTAAAGGTAAAGCAGTAGCGGTACAGGTTTCGGCAGAAGGAATCAACCTAGACGTATCACTTGCACTAAGGCGCTATCCGGGATATGTGATACGAAAATATTCACGTGAACTTCTCGACAGGGGGGCGGTAGCTATCATACTGATTGCAGATGAGCTTGGCGACAAAAGCTGGAGCCAGGTAAAACCCCAGAGCAGCCGCGGCACTTATGACATAGCGGGAGGCATTAACGAAAATGTAACATCCCGGCCTCCTATCTTATGGTTGCACAGCAGTGCAATTGATTTTATAAAACGTGCGGGCCTTACATTACACGCCAGTATAAACATCGAGCATTTTGAGTATCCATCGGTTAATGTAGTGGGCAAGATTGACGGAACGGATGCGGCACTAAGAAAAGAATTTGTTTTATTCAGTGGTCACCAGGATCATGATGGAGTAAGGCAACCCTATGGAAGCGATTCTATTTACAACGGTGCCGACGACAATGCGAGCGTAAGTGTAGCCTTACTTGCTATTGCACGGGCTTTTAACAAGCAACCCGGCCGCCGTTCGGCCTTGTTTGTATGGCACGGTGCGGAAGAACGCGGACTGCTTGGTTCAAAATGGTTCTCTGCAAATCCAACGGTAGACAAAGCATCCATTGTAGCGGTATTAAACGGAGATATGATCGGCAGAAATACGCCCGACAGTGCGGCGCTCTTAGGGGTGCAATTACCTCACAGAAATTCTCCTGAACTTGTGGCAATGGCAATGGAGGCTAACAGGGAAGGTCCTGCTTTCAAGCTGGATACATTATGGGATAAAGCACAGCATGTAGAAGGCTGGTATTTCAGAAGTGACCACCTGCCTTACGCGCGCGCAGGCATTCCTGCACTATTTTATACCACCTTATTGCATTCAGACTACCATACACCCATGGATGAAGCAAAAAGTATAGACGTAAAGAAATTAAAAAAAGTAACTGAATGGATGTACCGCACCGGATGGAAAGTAGCCAACACCGACAAGCGTCCGGCGATTGAAGCAGGCTTTAAGCTGGAGAGGTAGTGATTAATGATTAATGATTAACGCTTGGTGACTAAACGTTACAATTAACAATTAACAACTTACGATTAAATATTAACCACTAACCGTTAATAATTAATAATTAATCATTACTCCTGCCCACTTCTCGAGCATTTTGATGAGTGATTCGAGCTTGATCGGTTTGCATAAAAAATCATCCATACCTGCGTCCATACACTCTTTAAGGTCATCTTCCATGGTATTGGCAGTTAGTGCTATGATTATTGGCTGGTCAGTAAGACTTTCCCTGATGCATCTGGTTGCTTCCTGGCCGTTCATTTCCGGCATTTGCATATCCATAAATATCAGATCGTATTTATCATTGGTTGCCGCTTCAACTGCTTCAAGTCCGTTTGATACTACGGCAGGCTGATATCCCAATTTTTTCAGTATATGCATTATTACCTGCTGGTTAACCAGGTTGTCTTCGGCTACTAAAATGTTAAGTTGAAAATCCTTTGAAAAATCTGACCTTAATACATTCTTCGATAACCCCTTTTCCGTTGCAGCGGATTCCTGTTGACTAAGGCCTGCCACAACATGCTTGCTTAAAATGTGTAGCTTTATGGGCTTTGTAAGTATCGATTTAAATAGCTTGAAATTTGCTTTATTACATTCGTCGCCTATCGAGCTTAAAAGAATCATGGGGAGATCAGGCAACTTTTTACGGATGGCAGTAGCACAGTCTATTCCGTGCATTTCAGGCATCTGCATGTCGAGCAATACAAGATCTATGTGAGGGTCATCAGATAACAGTGCCAGCGCTTCTTTACCTGATTCAGCAAGTACCGGTATCAGCTTCCATGATTCCAACTGGTTCTTAAGAATCAAACGGTTGATATGATTGTCGTCTATCACAAGCACTTTTTTGCCAGCCTTGTCGTCCATATTAATCATGCCATAATCTTCGAGTACTTTGAAGCCTGGCCTGGTTATCATGGTAAATGAAAAGGTAGAACCTTGTCCTATGGTACTTTCTACGGCTATTTCCCCCTTCA
The DNA here is from genome assembly GCA_964242315.1 of uncultured Flavihumibacter sp. GTDB lineage: Bacteria > Bacteroidota > Bacteroidia > Chitinophagales > Chitinophagaceae > JADCRZ01. The sequence goes on along the minus strand of CAXTDO010000087.1, from coordinate 2,896 downwards.
TTAACCTCACCAGCTTTTGTGAAATTACCAATCCCAGGCCGGTGCCGCCGTATTTGCGGGTAGTGGAAGAATCTACCTGGGAAAAAGCTTTGAACAACCGCTCCATCTTATCGGCAGGGATACCAATGCCACTGTCGGCTACTTTAATTTCCAGTTGAATTGTTTCATCATCAAAAACCTTGTTGAGGTGTACACTTACAAATACTTCTCCTTTAGCTGTAAACTTCATTGCGTTACTTACCAGGTTGGTAATAATCTGCCGGAGCCTTAAGCCATCACCGATAATTTGTACAGGAACCTCCTGATCAATTTCGTATATAAGTTCAAGACCTTGTTGCGCCGCTTTTTTGCCAAAAATATCCAGCACATCCTCGATGCATCGCCTCAGATTGAAATCTTCTTCTTCCAGTTCCATGTTCCCCGATTCAATTTTGGAAAAGTCCAAAATGTCATTGATCACATTCATCAGGCTTTCACCACAGGAGGTTATGGTATCGGTATATTGTTGTTGTTGTTGTGTAAGGGATGTTTCCGACAGGAGCGATGACATGCCTATTACTCCATTCATGGGAGTTCTTATCTCGTGGCTCATAGTTGCCAGAAAAACGCTCTTTGCCTGGTTAGCCTGCTCAGCCAAATGACGTTCTTTTTCTGCTTCCCTTAAGGCATCTTCAGCAATTTGCTTAGACATTCTTAATTGCTGGTTGGAGTGCTCTAATGCTTCTGCATTTTTTTGTCTTTCAGAGTAGAGCACCGCCTCTTTGTGCAGCCTTCCCATTTCCATTGTCTGGCTGGTATGAATGTCACTATATTTCCTCAACTGGTAACTCCATAAGCCACAGATAAAAAAAATGAAGGCAGCAAGCCCGAGGTGAATTGTAAACGTTTGCAGGTCAAGATAGTTAAGCTCGGTAAAATATATGTTGCCATAGCCTGCGCCCTGAAGATTATTAAAAATCGCATGATGAACCACCACTACAACCAGCATGGGTATCTGGAGTTTCCAGTTTTGATAAGTTATCAAAACAACGCTCCCGATAAAAGCAAAGAAATGCATTTCAAACATTCCATGCATTTGATAGATGTATTGCGCCATGAAAACTCCAAGGATGGCGCTCAAAACGTATTGATACAAATCAGATTTTGGTAAAGCAATTTTAGTAGTATAATAAGCGGTCAGCGAGATTCCACCCGATGCAACTGCCAATAGCCAGGTGTCGTAAGAGAACGCAAGAATCAGCCCTATCGTAAAGTAGCTGGCCAGAAAATAATTCATCAACTTATCTGATCTTTTTACAACCGCACGCCTTAGCAAGGCTTTTTGCTGCTCATCTTCCTTATATTTAATAGCTTGTATCAATAAAAGATAGGGTTATTTACCTGGAAATTTACAACCATAGGCTGTTAAGGCATATTGATCAAAAAGGGGGTTTTTTCTTTGGTGAAGCAGCGAATCAAGCGCCATGGAGGCATAGTCTGTTTTCTTATCTGTGCAATACCTGCTTTTATTATAATTGCCTCTGTAATACAGTGTTTGGTCAACATCTACAATAACTGCCTGTGGCGTTGAATAGACACCGCATTTTGACGCGAGAGTAGTATCGAAGATTACAGGTATGTTAAGGTGATAAAATCCCTGCATGTCCTTTTCCGACAATCGCTTTTTACTCACCGGCACTACCACGAAGTTTACTTCTTTTCCATAAAGCTTCACTAAAGATCGAAAGTGTTCCACGTTGAATTTTGAACAAGGGCAATCCGGATTAAAGAAGTGCAGCAGCACAGGCCGGCCATTGCTTAGGTTAACTGTGGAAGCTATATCTATGCATTGGCCTTTTTGTACATGTATATAATTTTTTGGAACAGGCGTTGGTAAATTGTATATCCATTGAATGCGCCAGAATAATGCAACAATCGCTGCCGATAACAGGCTTAACCACAAAATTACCAACACGCTTCTCATATGATATTTTGTATATAACGATTTATTAAAACTTATATTTCGTTCAGTTTTATTAAATCGCCTTCGTTTGTTAATAAACGAACAGATGTAAATTGCCGACACAATAGTTTTAGGTCTGAACTGTGATGTAGCTGATTAAATGATGGACTATGACATAAGAACATTTATAGTCCATCATTTAATCAGCTACATCACAGTTCAGACCTAACACTGGTTGCCAATACATTCAAAAGTGTTGTAATTTTAAACTTCAGGAAAACTTAATGTACATGCAAAAAGGGTTTTTAAAGTGTTTCAATATTATATTTATCAGTATCATACTATTGCCATCTTTCTTGCCCGGACAGGATAGCAAAAGCACGGGCAATAAAGCGATCTGTTCCACTCCTGTTCCTTCGCGCTTCTCCAGCATCAGAAGTCATCAAAAAGGTACAAAAAAGGTTGCCGGTACTCCTTCACAAACATTGTCGTGTTGTAAAGGCGCTCCTTCAAGAACAAGATTAACTGCTGCGGCTTCCAGGAAATAAATGTTATTGTACAGAGCGGGATTTTTAAGAAATATTAATGGCTGTGAATAAAAGAAATATAAGTATACTGGTTTTACTTTTGATAGCTTTTGCCTGTTGCGAACAAAAAGAAAAACATTCGCCGGAACAACCACAACCGACGGTACCTGCAGGGGATGTCAGTAAAGAACCTGTCGCCGATAGAATGGTTCAAATACCTGCCGGCGACTTTCAGATGGGAACGGATGATCCGGCGTTTTCTGATGCACAACCCGTTCATAAAGTAAGGCTGACCGGCTTTTTAATGGATGAACATGAAGTAACCAACGCCGAGTTTGAAAAGTTTGTAACAGCAACCAATTATGTAACTATCGCCGAAAGGAAGTTAGACCCGAAAGATTTTCCTACAGTGCCGCCTGAAAGCGTT
>CAXTDO010000086.1:0-12515 GCA_964242315.1 uncultured Flavihumibacter sp. | reverse complement strand
AATGTTCTTCTCCGGTAAAATTTGACTCATAAGCTTTAGTTTATTTAATTTGAATAAAATCTAATTCTTTACAATCTTAAATCCTTTACTCACTTTCCATTTACAACACATATCATAACTAACTGAGATTAGTATGGCAGCTAATAACGTTAAGCCATCATTAAAGTATCATCCAAAGTTTCCTTTCACGTATTTCTGTGTAAGCTCCTGTACCGGATTTTCAAAAACCTGTTTTGTTTCACCAAACTCAACCAGTTCGCCCATGTACATAAATCCTGTATTGTCGGCAACACGAATTGCCTGTTGCATGTTATGAGTTACTATGACAATGGTGTAATCCTTTTTTAATTTTAGCATCAGCTCTTCAATCTTTGCCGTACTTATAGGATCGAGCGCTGAACATGGTTCGTCCATTAAAAGCACTTCAGGTTTAATGGCAATGGCTCTGGCTATACATAAACGCTGCTGTTGCCCGCCGGAAATCTCCAGTGCGGAGCGGTCAAGGCTGTCTTTCAGCTCGTCCCACAGATAACAATCTTTGAGAGCTTCTTCTACAGAAGGCTTCATTTGTCCGTTTTTAGCCAATCCATTTATCTTTAAGCCATAAGCTATGTTATTAAAAATTGATTTGGGAAAAGGATTGGGCTTCTGAAATACCATCCCTATTTTACGACGGATATCAACTACGTCAACATTTTTTTCCAGGATGCTTTGCCCGTCCAATAAAATCTCACCGGTTATTTTTACACCGGCATGTAGCTCATGCATCCGGTTCATACTTCTGAGCAGGGTTGATTTTCCACATCCTGATGGCCCTATCAGCGCGACAATTTTATTTTCACCAACAGCAAGACTAACTTTTTTCAAAGCGTGTTTCTCACCGAAAAACAAATCGATTTCTTTTGCTTCAAGCTTGTAATTCATAATTTATGCGTTGTAAAGCGGCCAAATTTCTTCCTGATAAAGAAGGCGATTGCATTTAGTAAAATCACCAGGATTATGAGAACGAGTGCTGTTCCATAAGCAAGGGGACGAACCTGTTCGATAGCATGATGCTGCGTTGAGAGGATATACAAATGATAAGGCAAAGCCATGAACTCTTCGTTGAGTCCCTGTGGTGGATATCGTTGATAGAAAGTAACGCCGGTAAATAATATCGGCGCGGTTTCACCGGCAGCCCTTGACAGCCCTAATATTGCACCTGTAGTAATGCCGGGCACTGCAGAAGGCAAAACATTGGTGCGGATAGCTTCCCATTGCGTGGCGCCCAGTGACAATGCGCCTTCCCGGTAAGAATAAGGAACAGATCGCAATGCTTCTTCTGTTGAAGTAATAATATATGGAAGTGTCATTAATCCAAGCGTTAAGCCGGAAGAAATAACAGAGCTTCCTAAACCCGCACCTTCTACAAACAGCGCCACTCCAAACAAGCCAAATATGATTGAGGGAACGCCGGCAAGATTGCGAATAGAAACCCGCAGTATTCTAGTGGTAGCGTTATCTTTCGCATACTCATTAAGATAAACTGCTGCGGCAACGCCTATGGGTATGCTGAATAACGCCGTAATAACAGTTACCAGCACTGTGCCTGCCAACGCAGGATAGATGCCGCCTTCGGTCATACCTTTACGCGGTATGCCAAATATAAAATCGAAACTCAAAACGGATGAGCCCTTCCACACAATGTCAAGTAACATAATGCAAATAAAGGCAACCACTATCAGCACACTGAGTACCAATAGGCGTATTCCGAGAAAAGAGGTAATCTTCCTTTTAAAAACGTTCATATACTTTTATATCTGAACCTGGCGGCAATGCGTTCCGCAAGGAAGTTAATAACAAGACTTATTATAAAAAGAATACTTCCTAAAACAAACAAGCTGAAGTAATGTGGAGATCCATAAGGAACTTCGCCCAGTTCAATGGCGATGGTAGCTGTTAGTGTGCGTACCGAATCAAAAAACCCGTGTGGCATAGAAGTAGCATTTCCGGTAACCATTAAAACCGTCATGGTCTCGCCTAACGCTCTACCGAATCCTAATATGCATCCGGCTATAACACCTGACAGTCCGGCTGGTAGTATCACGCGAACCAGAGTAAGCCACCTGTCGGCGCCAAGTGCATAAGATGCTTCTTTAAAGGAAGAGGGAACGGCGCTTAATGCGTCTTCCGACACACTGATTATTGTTGGCAGTGCCATAAAAGCAAGTAATATTGAACCGTTCAATGCATTGAATCCATTGCTCAGGTGAAAGATCTTTGCAATAGCCGGCCCAATTAAAACGACACCTACGAATCCGATTGCTACCGAAGGTATCCCTGCCAGTATCTCGATAATTGATTTAATAATACTACGAAGCCAGGGAGGAGCAACCTCTGCAAGATAAGCTGCCACGCCTATCCCCAGTGGAATTGCGATGACCATAGAACCGATTGCTACCCAAACCGCACTCCATAGTAATTGTAAAATTCCATATGACGACTCCCCATGCGCCGACGGGCTCCAATGTCGTGAAAAGAAAAAAGAGGAAAAGGAAATGGTTCTGAACGCCTTCATTCCGTTATAGAAAAGCAATACAAATATTCCTGCCAGTATCAGAATAGAAAATACGCCGGCCGCCGCAAGAAGCCATCTTACAATCTTGTCTGTTAGTAATCTTCTATGCATCATTTATCTGCTAATAATAGCTTTGAGTTATGTTGCAGGAACTTGCCGGAGACTTTCTGAAACCCGTTTTTTTTAACAATACCAACGCCTTCATCACTTAGTTCATACTGTATGAACTGAAGTAATTTTCCAGATGGGGCGTTGTTTGTGTATTGTAACAATGGCCTGATGATGGGATACAGGCTCTTTTCAATATTTTGTCTGTCGATTGGATCATACTCCGGTGACTGACTGCTCTCGCTTACTTTAAGCACCTTAACCTCTTTTAAAATTTCAGGTGACAGATATCCTGAGCTCACATAACCTATTCCATTTTTATCCGACTTAATGGCTTCAACAATCTGCGCTGTACCGCTCATGCCAATCATATTGTTCACATATTCATCTTTTACAATTGTTTCTCTGAAATAGAGATAAGTTCCGGAGCTACTCTGTCTTCCATAAGTAACGATTTTTCCAGTGCCGCCCTTTAGGTCTTTCCATTGTGCTATTTTGCCGCTGTAGATATTACTGATGTCTGAAAGTGCGATGGCATTTAATGGATTGTCTTTGTGAACAACAATTGCGATTGCATCTAAAGCAAAAATGATAGGATAGGGCTTTATATTTCTTTTCGCAGCATAATAACTCTCTTCTTTTGTAAATGCCCTGGAAGAATTTGCAAGATCTGTCTTCCTGTTAATTAATCCTGCTATACCCGCTCCTGAGCCACCACCTGTTACACCAATCGACACAGCGCTGTCCTTGTTCATATAAGATTCTGCAAGAGCCTGAACGAGATTTACTTCTGAATCCGAACCTCGCACCCTGACAGCCTCATATGTTTTTTTCTTTGAAAAACAGGAAGACAAAAAAATCAATATCAGCAGAAATGAGTAAGTTCTTTTGCTCATAGGTGGCATAAATGTGCATGCATGATACAACTATAATATTACCTGAATGTTAAGTAATTACCATTACAGATATCTTGTAAAACAAGATAGAACAACCATTTTATGAACGGAAGCAGCGGTGCTGGCACAAGAGGACAAACGACCATCCCTAACAACGATTTAAAAACTTTCATTTAAGTTACTTACTTTGATACGGACCGAAAACAGCTTTTACATTTCGAATTGTTGTGGTATCATCAAGTATAATAACATAATAAGTTGATCCGCCTGGCATAACCCTCACGAGAATGTGCCCTTGCTGGCTTTTATACGATTGATCTATAAGCGGGCCGATTACCTGCCTGTTTGCATCCATCATATTTGTTGCAAACAGGTCTCTGGGTCCTTCATACAGTTTTGACATAATTCTAATCAGCACTTCATGACCCGGATGATCTGCCGTCCACACCTGCTCGATCCACACACGGGGTTGTAACGCCTTTATAAAATTTTCATTCACAGCATCCCTGTTTCCATGATGATCCATAGTGGCCACATCTACCGAACCAATAACCGGCGCCATTGTCGATTCCACATCGCGCCATGAAGAGTCGCCAAAAAATATGTTTCCAGGGTTGTCTCCACCGGTATAATATTTAAACCTGCCATAGTTGATGACCAGGGCATTACTAAGACTGTTTTCATCCGGCCATGTTTTTGGATCCTGTAGATTGACAGGCCTGAAATGATGAGAAGAGGAACTGTCCTTCCCTGTCCAGATTAAATCATTTGATTTGATATTGCGTACCCCGAATGACTGGTATTTCGCTGGCGCATACAACAAGTGAACCTGACTTGAAGATCCGGCTTTAAAAAATTCACTATGAAGTCCCCTGATAGCGCCTGACTTTAAAAATGCTTTGTAGTTAGTCCATGACTTAGCAAAATTAATTGTTGCAGGCAATCTTTTTAAAATAGAATCAGGATCAACCGGGTAGAGAAAATCACGGGATAATAAGATATGAATCGGAATTAAATCCCCAACTCCGGTTATACCTGATCTTACAAAAGATTTGTCTGTGGATGAAGGCGCATGTAAGTACCAACCTCCAAAATGATCATCGTGAAAGTGAGTGATGAGTGCGTAATCAATTTGCGTATTGTTTTTCTGCGGTGAAAATTGTTTTATATAGTCTGCGATCCATTCGAATGGTTGCCTGCTGTCATTCGGTCTGATTACGGTGTTACGGGGTGATGTTGTTCTGGGCTGTGTCGGGTCGAGTTCTCCCGCATCTATAAGAAAATTGGTTCCATCGGGGAACACACAAAATGCTGCGTTGCCTCTGCCAGTATTGATATGATGAATATCAAGATAGCCATCGCGCCATTCAGGCAATGCCTGCCCGGGAGTAGCAACCTGGGCGTTCGCTGTAGAAAATAGTAACAGGAAATAAAGGGCAAGTTTAATCATTGCAAATGAGTTGCTAATACCTTAAATGAATAATAATTGACGAGTGTTACTCGTAATAGACGTATTACCTTTCAGCTTTTCGATCAGTTTTTTAAACACAGAGGTCACAGAGGAAGGAAACACAGAGACCACGGAGGCCCTCTGCGTCCTCTGTGTTTCCTCCTCTGCGATCTCTGTGTTTAAAAAACACTTACAATACAATGCGTAACTTAACACTAAAAGGAATACCGCACACCGAATTGAACCGAATAATAATTTGCTGTTTTAACCCTTGTGCCGGCATTGGTATTTACGCTGTAAGTATAAGACTTGCTTTCCTGGTCGAAGCCGGTGACATTATAAAGGTTTGTGTTGATTATCTGGTAATATCCTCCCCACTTATAATTCAACAGGTTTAAGACATTAAACATATCAGCCCGGAAAGAAAGCTTGTTCGTTTTATTAATAGGAAATTCCTTTGCCACACTCATGTTCCATTGGGTTCTCCATGGCATGAGGCCGCCGTTATAAGGTGCAAAGCCTCCATAGTTCTGTTCAAGTAGCTTTTTAAATTCAGGACTTGTTTTTTGCAGCAATGTTTCCATTCCGGTCTTTATGGCGGCTGGCGTTGAGGAGCTTTTCGGGTCATAGATATAGGCAAGGTCAACACCGTCGTTTGCTTCTCCAATAATATCCTTATTTACATAAGCACTGAAATGTGGGCTTTGAAATGCCTGGAAAGAAGAGCTGATAGTAAATCCGTAAACTGTTGGACTCAGGAACAACGCCACTATTTTATTTTTTTGATCGCCATCACTGTACCAGTTTTTTCCATATGAAGCATAATCCCAATAGGAAGCACCCACACTAAAGTTTGCATTTCTTGGATCCCCGTTGTCATAGGGCGGCGTACCTGTGGCTTTACCACGTGCGTATGATACACTCAGGTAACCGTCTTTAATTTGTGCAGCAGCTTCCACTACGGCACCAAAGTATTTTGAATTCCAGTTCGTATTAGTGAAATACCTGACCTGGTTAAAATTAGCAGAAATGCGGGAGTTTAAAAGGACCGGTAAATAACTGGTTGAGGAGCTGTTATTCAAAGTTGTTACCGGAACATACACTTCCCTTCCTTCATTCGTTACAAAAGCCGGTGTACGTTTCAAATTAAGATCATACAAATAAAAGTTGTCCCAGGTATTGTTATAGTACACGTTAGCGCCCATCCTGAACCAGCTGTTGAAATAATGATAAAAGCTCAGGTTGGTCTTGAATGTTAGTGGGTTTTTTAAATTTTTATCGAGCACCAGAACTGTTGCAGGTTGTTTAGTCGTAAGGGAGTTATAATAATCTACACCAGGCACCTTGCTAAAATCTTTTTGGTAGGTCTGCCAGTCCGGAACGGGAACATTTTGTCTTATGTCAATCTGCCTGAAATTAACTCCGTTGTCAATATGCGAGAATGTAATTGGCTGGGTAGTAAATTCAGAGGCGAACAGTCCGGCGCCAACCTTCAAAATATCGCGGCCGTTGCCCTTAAGATCCCAGATCAGGTTAACCCGAGGCTGTATATTTTTGGCATCGAAAGGAACAACGTCCGACCGTATTCCCAGGTCTGTTTCCAGCTGTTTGTTGTAGGTTGGTTTGCTACCGATAATTGTGGCGTCCCAACGCAGGCCAACGGAGAGGTTGAGGTTTGATCGCAGGTTTGTTTCCATCTGCGCGAATAATCCTAATTCAATCAGGGGAACGCTGATAGCCGGATTTGTTCCGTCAAGGGGAATCTTCCGATTGAAACGGTATGGGGTATTGCTTGCCATGTCTGCAATGCTGGCATAATAGAACTGTCCCTGCTGGTCATGCGATAAGCGATCGGTAACATGATTGAAATTATTGTCAGTACCGAAAACAAAATTGAGATTACCGACTTTATAACGCAGGTTGTCAATTATTTGAATTACGTCTGAAGCATCTCTTTCAGGAACCCAGTTCTGATTGCCGAAGGCGACGGTAGTATTGCCGGTACTTCCATCGGCAAATTTGGAAGTCACGTTTACAAATCCTTCCGGAACATGGTTATTTAGAAAAGTAAGAAATTTACGATAAGTACTAAAATTCACTTTAAGATCGTTGGTTAGCGACTTGGAAAATTCAGTGCGTAATCCAAGCATCACGCCGTTATCAATTTCAACTCCGGTGTACTGTGTTGTTAGCAACCCCCCACCTTTTAACTTGTTTGGATCTGTGAAATGAAGATAGTTGTATTTTAATGTCAGCAGGTTTTTTGAGTTGATGTTCCAATCGAATTTTGCAAATGCGTTGATCGTTTTTTGAACAATGCTTATGGTACCATATTGCTGGTTATCAGGAAAGCCAAACTGTTTCTGCATTATGGAAACGATCTGGTCAAGATTTGATTGTGTAATATTAAGATTCTTTTCCGCCTGGGGTTGTGTAGCGGCTGCATAATTGAAATCATATGCACGAAAGGGAATGGTGTTTTGAAACTGATCGTATGAAACCAGGAAGTGCAGTTTGTCTTTTATAATCGGCCCACTCAATAACGCTCCACCCTGGCCGATACTATATTTATTTGTAAGATGATTGCCGTTTACATCTTTAGTGGCGGCTAATGCATTCGCTCCATAGTAGCCCCAAACGGAACCTGAAAGTGTATTAGTACCTGATTTTGTAATTGCTTTTACTACTCCTCCGGAGCCCCGGCCACCTGTTACGTCGTAGGAATTGGTAGACACTTCAAACTCCCTGATCGTTTCAGAAGAGATCGAAAATGCAGCATCGGTTAATCCGCCAAATGTTGCGCGCCTGTTACTCACTCCATCAAGCATATATCCCGTTCCACCGCCCTTTGCACCTGCAAGGGAAGTGCCATTCGCTAACGGTGACAATGCGATCAGATCGGTATAATTTCTTGAAACAAGCGGTATCTTTTGAATGGCCCGCCCTGATACCGCTGTTCCCGTACCAAGCCTGTCAACGCTATTATTGAAGCTGTTGGAACGCACGGTTACTTCAGCAAGAGTACTCGTGTTCTTGCCCAGAATGATCTTATGAAGCACTAACCTGTCGCCAAGGTTAAGGGGATTATCTTTTAATACAGTAGTCTGGTGACCCACCGAGCTTACATGAATAGTATAATTTCCAACTGGCACCTCCCTGAAAGAAAAATATCCTTTCTTGTCGGTAGTCGCTGTTGTAGTGAAGCCCGTACCGGTGTTTAAGATACTTATTACCGCTCCGTTTAAAACACTATCGGCTTCATCGTAAACGAATCCGCTGATCCCCGAACCGCTTACCTGGGCTTGTAAAGAAGAACAAACCAATATTGCACAAATCAAAGAAGAGAGCAGTATTTTTATAAGAGTGTAGAAGCGATACATACCTTTTTATTTTGATGCAAACTATTTATTTAACGAGTACTTATACTTACCTGTATAACACTTAACAAAATGGTAAATAAACCATAACAAAATAATAATTTGAAAGCTCCGTATTTTATTCTTGAATGTAAAAACCGCCCTTAAAGCAAATACCGGCAGACGTATACACTCTTATCAACTTTTCAATCATGTTAAGTGTGATGTTACGCATTGGATAGTAATGTTAGCTACTACCCTTCAATACGTAGTTTAACACTAACAAAGTGTCAGGACACTTTATGTAGCAAGTTCTTCTCAAGATGTTTGATTGCTTTACTTCTCAGAATATTAACAAGTGGTAGCGGTTGGGCCACGGATTTTGCAGCTTCGTCCCATTGCCAAATTTTAAGACATAAATCGAACTGTGAGTCGGACTCAAATCTTGTCGCCTCGTCTATATGCATCCTTCCACCAGTGGATTCAAGACGTTGCTTTCCCGCACCAGAAAGTTGCATGTAATATAAGGGGTTGTTGTGAATTAGATAACGGATGGTCTTTGAATACGACTGAACCAGGTTACATAACGCATCTGAAAAGCCCATTTTTCTAAGGTATGCGGCACCTATCTCCTCAGCGTCTATCATGCCGACATCATACAAAGATTCAGATTCATCATGATGTGGAATCATATAAACGATGTCATGAAGAAATGCTGCGAGTACTATTTCATCTTCATAACCTTCCTGCATTGCAATCCAGGCTGCCTGACACTTGTAATGAAGATAGGAGATATTGTTACCATCACAATAACAGGAACCGTATAACTCGTATAAGTTAAAAATTTCCTCTATTAAATGTTGAATTCGGTTAGAAGACATAAAGCAGCTTTTATAAAATGTAGTGATCTTTTTGCAGCAGCACCCGGCGGCACTTTCAGTACTGATGTAGTTCCCTTTCGTTTCAAAAAATGTTGAGAATGACCTGTCAGTGACAGGTAAAAAAGTTTTTATGTTATTACTAGATTTTCCATCTTAGTGTGCGTCCCTTTTAAGAATTCACTTAAAGCTTCTGTAATTTTCAACTTTAATGATTCATGTTCACTATTTTCAACAATCTCAATTTGTAAATAACCATTCTGTTCTTTAATCAGGTGATCTCCATATAACAATGTTTCCAGGTTGCTGTCCATCAGAGTACTGTAATATCCCCTTTGGTCATCCGTTATTTTATAACTGGCAAGGAAATAGTAAATGTCTTCAAGGAAATCGAAATTAATTGTTATGACCTTATTCATAGAGAGATTTTTCGGTGGTTTAATCAGGATAATTGAATGCCGTTACTGATGATAAAGTCACAAAGCTAGAAGGGTTTTATGACGATAAGGATTATTTGGTATGACATTATTGTTAATACAATTGACCATCTATGGATAGGATAACCATCCGTTCAACAGGTTTTTAACCACACAGGAAAATGTCTGAACTGTGATTTATTGATTTTATGAAGACTGTGAAACAGTTTCACAGTCTTCATAAAATCAATAAATCACAGTTCAGACATTTAGTTCGATTATTAAATTGTTGTTTTTATATTATGAAATGTTTAATTATTTAAGGGAAGCTTTTCCTGCACAATTTTAACATCACTTTGCAGGCAAATAACCATTCATGAAACTGCCTGTTAACTGTAGGAGCATCTCTCTCTTGCTCTCCTTCATTTTTACATCATTTCAATTAACTTCTTTTAGCCAAACAATAAAAGGCATTGTATCAGACAGCGTAGGACAACCCCTGGCTGGCGCTACGATTGAAATCAAAGGATCATCTTTAAGGACATCATCAGATGCCAAAGGATCTTATACCATAACCGGAAAGAAAGCATTTACAACAAATGACATCTTTGTTATAAGCTTTACCGGTTACAAAACAGTTCAGGTACCCTTTACGGGAAATACGAATCTCGATATAAGAATGTACGCGTCTCAAAACATTCTGAACGAAGTGGTAGTAACCGCACTGGGCATTAAGCGTGAGGAGAAATCTCTCGGATACGCAGCCCAGACAGTTAGCGAGAATGCAGTGAAAGATGCGAAATCTAATAACTGGGTCAACTCACTTTCCGGAAAAGTTGCAGGTTTGAATATACAAGGTACGGGCTCCGGACCAATGGGATCATCAAGAATAACATTACGCGGAGAATCATCTTTAAATCTTGATAACAACCAGGCGCTGATTGTAGTTGACGGAGTGCCGGTGAGCAGTAAAATTACAGGTACAGGTTATAAAGCGCACCTGGCTGCTGATAATCCGGTTGATTTTGGCTCTACGGTTTCTGATATCAATCCTGATGACATTGACAAGATAACAGTTTTAAAAGGTGCCGGTGCTGCGGCTCTCTATGGAAGCCGCGCTGCTGGCGGAGCCATTATCATCACTACAAAATCAGGACAACGCAAAGGAAAAGGAATTGGCATTACTTATAATGCCAACGTAAGTATCGACCAGGTTAACAGATGGCCGGATTATCAATTTGAATATGGTGAAGGAAGAACCAGCACCTACTATTCTTACCTTGACAGTCCCGATGGCACCAACACCAGTACAACTGTTGCCGCGGGAAGAGCATGGGGACCAAAATTCAACGGGCAACTATATTACCAATATAACCCTGATGCACCGGACGGCAAACCAACCGAACGTACCCCATGGATTCCCAAAAAAGATTATATCTCAGGCTTTTTCAGAACGGGCGTCACTTATTCCAACAGTATCTCTCTTGAAGGCGGTAATGAAAGAGGTTCGGCCCGTTTGTCATTTACGCACATGAAGAATGAATGGATATTGCCTAATACAGGTTTTGAAAGGATCAATGCATCATTATCCGTCAACCAGAATATTTCCGACAGATTGAAACTGAGCGCCAAAGTTAATTACACCAATAAGAAAAGCGATAACCTTCCGGCTGCCGGTTATAATAATCAAACCATTATGTACTTTCTTATTCTGGGTACAGCGCCCAGCATCAAACCGGAATGGTTTAAGCCTTACTGGAAGCCCGGCCTGGTAAACGTACAACAAAAGAATCCTTTCAATACAGGACCGGACAACCCTTACCTGGAGCTGTATGAGATGCTCAACAAGATGAATAAACATGGCATCGTAGGCAATGTATCTGCAACCTACCAGGTGTCAGACAAACTGGATGTAATGATTCGTACCGGTATGGACATGTCATTTGAATTCAGGTCGCAACAACGTCCGTTTAGCATCACCAAATATCCGAGAGGTATGTACCGGGAGCAGAATGTTTTCAGTTATGAAAATAATACCGACGCCCTTGTTACTTATAAAGATAAAATAAACGAACAGTTTAAGTATACCATTTCCGCAGGTGCCAACGCGATGCGGCAGACATACGATTTCGCCGGCTTATATGCCGATCAGTTAAGTCAGCCGGGTATCTACCAGGTATCTAACAGTCTTGACCAGGCAGTGGCTGACCCGGTTAAAACAAAAAAGGCAATCAACAGCGTTTACGGACTGGCCCAATTTTCATACAGCGAAAAAATGTTTCTCGACCTTACCGGAAGAAATGACTGGTCGAGCACATTACCATATAAAAATAATTCATTCTTCTATCCGTCCGTAAGCACCAGCTTTTTGTTGAATGAGCTTTTTAGTATTCCATCACCGGTTTCTTTTGCCAAGTTCCGCCTGTCATGGGCACAGGTTGGTAATGATACCAGGCCTTATCAAACAGACAAATATTATGATAGAATATACAGCAACAGTTTTACCAATTCATCTACTCTTTACAACCCGGATTTAAAACCTGAGATTACATCAAGTTATGAAGCAGGCATTGATCTGAGAATGTTTAAAAATCGCCTGGGAATAGACGTTTCAATTTATAACAATAATAGCCGCAACCAGATATTGGCAATACCGCTTGACCCGGTATCAGGTTACTCCAATGCATTGGTAAATGCAGGTTTGATTAACAGTAAGGGAATAGAATTGATGTTAACAGGAAAACCGATTGTACATGAAAACTTCTCCTGGAACACTACCCTTACCTGGTCGAGAAACAGGAGTTATGTTAAAGAGCTGGCGGCAGGTATTACTAACCAGGTGCTGTATGCGCAC
>CAXTDO010000085.1:0-12550 GCA_964242315.1 uncultured Flavihumibacter sp. | reverse complement strand
TATTAACACGTAGCCGTGCCATATGCTGACATATTCAATATTCAATGTTCAATGTTAATAGAAATACAGGTATCGTTTTTCACTAATCACTTTATGGAGAGTTAAAAACTGAATATTTATCTTAAGTCAATTACATTGATTCGTTTTTCACGAAATTACGGGGCTGGTTTTTATGTGGTATTTCCGGTTATAAATAAAGTGTTGCACTTAGTTAGAAGGAATTGTTAATCCAATATTCATTTAATAACGTAGTTTACTAACCATGCGATGCATCAATCCTTCATATATCCATTGTTTTGTAAAATGCGCTCAGGCTGCTCTGGATAAAAGTTCCTGCTACAAAGAAATAGTACCATTTGCAAACAGTCTGAATGAAAAGGCCAACCAGTTGCTGACAAGAGCCTCGTTGAACAGAACGGTTGATATTCAGAAGCTTCAAAGAGATCTGTTTGAAACAGGAAGGGAGTATATAAAAAAGTTTGCATGTAAATTTAATCAGCATAATGTTACAACCGGTGCAGATAAAAATTTGTCCTGACATGTGATCCATATTCAATAACTATTTACCATTAAACCACCTATGAAAACCCCAGGGCCCGCGCCGGGGTTTTTTTTGAGGTATCAGATGTCAGGTATGGGGTATGAGGTATGAGGTATCAGGTATGAGGTATGAGGCATGAGGTATCAGGATAGATAATAAATAATACTTTATATCTCATGTCTTGTCCTGAAAGTTGACGGTTTTATGGAATTGTTTTTTAACCCCGAAGGGGTGTCATGATTATAGTACATGTTAAACACAAAAACACTAACTCCGAAGGGGTGACATATAGCGTTTTACACAGAGGGGTTCATGTCATCCCTTCGGGGTTCACCCTTTGAGTTGAGCTGTTACTATAATCATAACAACCCTTCGGGGTTTTACATTATATTACATTTCGTTACCCCATACCCCATACCTCATACCCCATACCTCATACCATTTCACAACAATCCCCTAAATTCGTTGCTTATTATGGTCAGAGAAACAGGGGGTTATTCAAAAACCGAAGGCGATATTAATTTTTCTCCCGCCAGGAAATTATGGTCGGAAAAGAATATTGATCCGGCTACCAAAAACATCCTGGCGGCGGATGAAAAATATTTTTTACACCAATCACTTTCTACTCCCTGTCTTGATGTATTGGCCAGTTGCGAAGGAATTTATATTACCAACCTGCAGGGAAAAAAATACATGGATTTCCATGGAAATAGCGTACATCAGCTTGGTTATCATAACGAATATATTCTTGACCGGGTGAAAGCGCAGATGGATGTGCTTTCATTTTCACCCAGGCGATTTACTAATCCTGTAGCGGTTGCATTGGCAGAAAGAATGGCCTCCCTGACGAATGGCATTTTATCAAGGGTACTGTTTGCACCGGGAGGAACCTCAGTAATGGGGATCGCTCTAAAACTGGCGCGCGTGGTTACCGGTAAATACAAAACGATTTCCATGTGGGATGCTTTTCATGGCGCCTCCATGGATAGCATTGCTGTAGGCGGTGAATATATGTTTCAACAGGATCTGGGACCATTGACGCCTGGTAACATACATGTTCCCGCTCCGGACAATTACCGGGGAATTTGGGCTGATAATAAAAACCCGGAAGGTGATCTGGCTTATGCCGATTATATAGATTATGTGATAGAAAAAGAAGGTGATATTGGTGCGGTAGTAGCAGAAACCATTCGCAGCACAGACGTTCAGATACCCTCCAAAGCTTACTGGAAACGTGTCAGGGAAATTTGCAATAAGCGTGGCGTTCTGCTGATACTCGACGAGATACCGATTTGCATGGGCCGCACAGGAACCATGTTTGCCTACCAGCAATATGACATCCAGCCGGATATCGTTGTGTTGGGAAAAGGCTTTGGTGCGGGAGTTATCCCTATGGCTGCTATGCTATGCAGGGATGAATATAATAAAGCCGGGCACATTTCATTGGGCCATTATACGCATGAAAAAAATCCGTTGGGAGCCAGCGCCGCCCTGGCAGCTTTCGATTATATGGATGATCACCATGTTTTGGAACATGTTAAGCAGATGGAATCTCTAATGTGCAAACGCCTGAGTAACATGCAGGAGAAATTTGAAGTGATCGGACAGGTAAGAGGCCTGGGACTGCTTTGGGGGATAGAACTGGTAAAAGATCGTATCACTAAAGAAAAGCATCCGGTGTTAGCGGAGAAGGTATTATACCGTTGTCTTGAAAACGGCCTGAGTTTTAAAGTTTCTGCAGGGAACGTATTATCGCTTTATCCACCGCTGATCATCACTCAACAGGAGTTGTCGAAGGCCATGGATATACTGGAGGATGCTTTGTCTTTTGCATTGTGATTTTTTGTTTTGAATTGTGATTAATTGATTTTATGATAGACTATGAAAGGTTTGATCCCATTATAGTCTCTCATTGAATCATTCAATCACAGTTCAAGACATCTGAACTGTGATTAAATGATTTTATGATGAACTATGAAAGGTTTGATCCCATCATAGTCTGTCATTGAATCATTCAATCACAGTTCAAGACAGGTAAATCAAGATTCAGATAATTAAACAAACACCAAATGCCCATCTCCACTAACCCGTTTTCCGTCAACGGCAAAACGTATCATCCGCCACCACAGCCTGTGGTGGTAATCTGCCTGGATGGTTCTGCCGATGAATACCTGGATACTTCGCTGGTTCACAACAGGATGCCTAACTTGAAGAAAATGATTTTGCAAGGTTATCGCGGAATGGTTCGCGGAGCGTTGCCTTCATTCACCAACGTTAATAACGCTTCCATAGTAACCGGTGTATCGCCGGCAGTTCATGGTATCAGCGGAAATTTTTTTTATGATGCTGCGCTTGATAAAGAAGTGATGATGAATTCGTCGGAATACCTCCGTGCGGAAACTATTCTGGCGGCTGCGGGTGATGCCGGGCGTAAGGTGGGGGTGGTTACTGCCAAAGAAAAACTGCGGGACATTTTATCGTACCATTTAACCGGCATCGCTTTCTCTGCGGAAAAAGCCGGCCAGGCAACGAAACCAGTTCACGGAATTGAAAATGTAGAGGAGATTGTTGGTTACCCTACACCAGCCATTTATAGCGCTGATGCGAGCTTGTTTGTGCTACGCGCAGGAACTGCTCTTATACAAAAAGAGTTAGCAGACTTTCTCTACCTGTCGCTTACCGATTTCATGCAGCATACATACGAACCCGACACTCCCGAATCTCTTTCTTTTTATGAAGCTATTGATAAGGAGCTGGGGAATATGCTGCAATTGGGCGCTGTTATTGGCGCCACTGCCGATCATGGAATGAACGCCAAACAAAAAGCCGATGGAAGTCCGAATGTTATTTATGTAGAGACGATTCTTGAAGAAAAATTTGGCGCGGGATTTAGGGTGATCTGTCCGATCACCGATCCTTATGTAAAGCATCACGGCGCATTAGGTTCTTACATAGTAGTTCATCTTCCTGATGTTTCAAGATCACAGGAAATACGCTTGTGGTTGCTGGAACAACCCGGCATCACTGAAGCCTATGATAAGAACACCGCTGCCCGTTTGCTGGAACAACCCATCGACCGGATCGGTGATTTAGTAGTGCTCTCTGCCAGGGATGTAGTGTTAGGACGCACTCCCGCTCATCATGACCTGTCTTCGCTTGACAGCGGCTTACGTTCACACGGCGGACGTTACGAAGAGATGGTGCCACTGGTAATTTCTCATCCCTTAAATAAAGAATATAAAGCAAAAGCCTCCTGCGATCCGCGGAACTTTGATGTGTTTGATTTTACAGTGAACGGAGGAATTATTAATGATTAATTATTAATGCTAGTTCCGATTAACCTCAAACCACTAAACATTAACCGTTAATCATTAACCATTAATCATTAAAAATGGAATTAACCTCTTACATCGCCGGAGAAAAATTGCAATCGAACAGGCAGCTTTCTATTTACAGTCCTTATGACCGGAGGTTGGTTGGTACGGTGACGCTTGCCAACGCAGCGGATGCCAATGCTGCGATTGAAGCAGAACTGAAAGGCGGAAAAGTGCTGAACCGTTACCAACGTTATCAGGTACTTGATAAAACAAGAAAACTGCTGGAAGATAAAAGGGATGAATTTGCATCACTGATCAGTGCGGAATCCGGATTGTGTATACAGGAAACGAATTATGAAGTTGGCCGTGCATTGGATGTGCTGGCTTTTGCAGCGATAGAAACATTGCATGAAGATGGCCAGGTTTTTTCGGGAGATGTTTCTCCCAATGGAAAAGCCCGTAAGATATTCACCACCCGAGAGCCGCTTTCACTGGCAGTAGCTATAACACCCTTTAACCATCCGCTGAACCAGGTAGCACATAAGATAGCACCTGCCCTGGCAGTTGGCACTCCGGTAATATTAAAACCTTCCGAAAAAACACCGCTGACCGCTATACGCTTCGTGGAATTATTATATGAAGCCGGACTGCCAGGCAATATGCTGAGTGTGCTGTTAGGCCCTACCAACGAAGTGGCTGAAACACTGGTTAAAGACAAACGCATTCAACTGGTATCGTTTACCGGCAGCGTAACAGTAGGTAAACGCATTGCGGAAACCGCCGGCTATAAAAAAATTATTTTGGAATTAGGCGGAAATGATCCGTTGATCATCCTGAAAGATGCCGATATGAAACTTGCCGTAACGCTGGCCGCGGAAGGCTCTTTCCGTAATTCAGGACAACGGTGTACGGCAGTAAAGCGCATACTGGTAGAAGAGAGTATTCATGATCAGTTTCTTCAGTTGTTTATAGAAAAAGCCAAAGAATACAAATGCGGTGACCCCTCAGACCCCTTGACAAAAGTAGGGACTGTAATTGATGAGCAGGCTGCCATACAATTGGAGTATGTGATGAACAAATCAGTGGAACAGGGCGCCCGTATTGTTTTCGGCGGCAAACGGCAGGGCGCCTTATTGGAACCCACGATCATAGCCGATGTTCCGAGGGATGCCGAGATGGTGGTGTGTGAATCATTTGGTCCGCTGGCGCCGGTAATGGCTGTCAGCAACCTGGAAGATGCCATCGCTTTAGCTAATGCAACGGATTACGGGCTTTCATCAGGCGTGGTCACAAACGATATGCACCAGGCGCTTTATGCCATAAAAAATCTTAAGGTAGGAACCGTTAATATAAATGAAGTTCCGGGTTACCGTATTGAAAGCTCGCCTTTCGGTGGGATAAAAGATTCGGGTTTGGGAATCAAGGAGGGAGTGATTGAGGCGATGAAGGCTTTTAGTTTTGTGAAAACTTTTTCTTTACCGTGGTGAGGAAGAATTTAAACACAGAGAGCACAGAGGGAGGAAACACAGAGAGCACAGAGGCCCTCTGCGTACTCTGTGTTAAATTCTTTAACTAAATGAAGGCTAATGATTAAATACGATCTCATAGTAATAGGTGGTGGCATATTAGGCACCTTCCATGCATACCACGCCCTGCAGGCAGGAAAAAAAGTACTGCTCCTCGAAAAAGATAACTACCCCGTAGGCGCCACCGTACGTAATTTCGGCCAGATCGTTACCTCAGGAATGACAGGTAAGTGGTTCGAATACGGAGTAACGGCATTAGAGATTTACCAGTCAATCCAGCAACAAACCGACATATCCGTTCGGACAAACGGCACCATATACATCGCCTCCGACAAAGACGAACAAACCCTCATTCATGAACTAAAAGTGCATTACGATACGGTTGGCTACGAAGCGATGATATTATCAGCAACAGAAATTGCCAAACGATATCCGTCTGTTAGAAGCTCCTATGCAAAAGAAGCCATCTTCTTTGCCGGTGAAATAAGTGTAGAGCCCAACCTTATGATACATAAGCTGCAGGCTTTTATGCAGGAAAAATTTCCATCCTTTACATTGTTGTACAATACGCCTGTAATAATGTGCAACCCCGAGAAAGACGGTGCATCTGTATTGTCAACTAGTGGTAACCGTTATCTCACCGGCGCTTTTGTTATCTGCAATGGTTATGAATTTAAATTATTGTATCCGGACATCTTCAGGAACAGCGGACAGGTAGTAAGCAAACTGCAAATGATGCGCACCATCCCTATACCCGAAGTAGCGCTACCGGGTAACATACTAACCGGACTCACCATACGGCGTTACGAAAGCTTCGAAGCATATTGCCCTTCTTTCAATAAGATCTCTACGCCGGAGCATTACCAGGAATTAAAAAAATGGGGTATTCATATCTTATTCAAGCAGGCGCCCGACGGAAGCATCATCATCGGCGATTCCCACGAATATGCGGATCTGAATCATTTTGATGACCTTGGTTTTAAGATCAACAGTTACATAAATGAATTGATGCTTAAAGAAGCGGAACGTATCGTGAGCTTTGATGTTCGTAAAATAGAAACTTGCTGGACAGGGTTTTATCCTCAGCATAATGAAAAGAATATCTTTGAATATGATGTGGAGGAGCACATTCATATCCGCACGGGCATCGGAGGTAAAGGAATGACGGCGGGTGCAGGATATGCAAAGGCTTCTATTAAGATACTTTTTAATTTATAACATTTTTTTCCTCCGTGGTTGAAAAAAACGGAATGCTACCTTTACATTTAACTTAACAATCATGGATACACGAAGAGAATTCCTGAAAAAGGCAGCACTGCTTTCGGGCGCAGCAGGCGTTTTCAGCGCACTGCCGGCATCCATTCAAAAAGCACTTGCTATTGACCCTTCCGTTGGAAGCACTTACCTGGATGCCGAACATGTTGTTATCCTCATGCAGGAGAACCGCTCCTTCGATCACTGCTTCGGAACACTCCAGGGAGTTCGTGGCTTTAACGATCCCCGCGCAATAAAGCTGCCGGATGACAAACCGGTATGGATGCAGACAAATGCTGCCGGCGATACATACCTGCCCTTTCATCTTAATATCAAAGAAACAAAAGCCACCTGGCTGGGCTCCCTTCCCCATTCCTGGACCAACCAGGTAGATGCCCGCAATCATGGAAAACACGACAAGTGGCTGGATGCAAAAAAATCCGGTCGTAAAGAATATGCCGATATGCCGCTGACTTTAGGCTACTACAACAGGCAGGACATTCCTTTCTATTATGCCATGGCAGACGCATTTACCGTTTGCGATCAGAATTTTTGTTCTTCCTTAACAGGAACCACACCCAACAGGCTTTTCCTATGGACCGGCACCATCAGGGAAACACATGACGACACTTCTTTTGCCAATGTGAGGAATGAAGAAGTAGACTATGGCGCTGAAGCCGGCTGGAAAACTTTTCCGGAAAGACTGGAAGAAAGTGGTGTATCATGGAAGGTATACCAGAACGAGATAAGCCTTGCTTCTTTAAGCGGTGAACATGATGACTGGCTTGCAAATTTCACCGATAACCCATTGGAATGGTTTAAACAATACCAGGTGCGTTTTTCAACAGGCTATCATAAATATATTG
This sequence comes from uncultured Flavihumibacter sp., assembly GCA_964242315.1. GTDB lineage: Bacteria > Bacteroidota > Bacteroidia > Chitinophagales > Chitinophagaceae > JADCRZ01. The sequence goes on along the minus strand of CAXTDO010000085.1, from coordinate 5,046 downwards.
AAAAGCAGTTGCCTTTGCTTCCCGCTGAAATTGAAACACTGCAAAATAAAATCGCATTGCTGAAGTCGCCGTCAAAAGAACTGGAAGATGCAAAAAAAGAGTTGACAAGAAAGCAACAATTGCTTCAGAGATTGCAGGAAGATCAAAAGAAATGGAACAGGGAAAATTATGATAAGCTTTCTGAGCATGAAAGAAATCTTCACCAAAAAGCATTTTCCACCAATATCAACGATGCTTCTTATCATGAACTTACCACATTAAAATATGAAGATGAAAATGTTTCCCGTGAAGTGCAGATCCCGAAAGGCGATGTGCTGCACCAGTTTCGTGACGACGTAAAGAAAGGTGCACTGCCACAGGTTTCCTGGATTGTGGCACCTTCCAACTTTTCAGATCATCCGGGCTCCCCCTGGTACGGTGCCTGGTATGTATCGGAAGTGATGGATATTCTTACGCAGAATGAAGAAGTTTGGAAGAAAACCATTTTTATCCTGGCTTATGATGAAAATGATGGTTACTTCGATCATGTGCCTCCTTATGTTGTACCGCATCCATACCAGCCGGATTCAGGGTTGGTTTCCAAAGGAATTGATACCCGTGTGGAGTTTGTGCGGATGGAACAGGAACTGAAAAGAAAAGCACTGCACGACAGTCGCGAGAGTGCTATCGGACTTGGCTACAGGGTGCCACTACTGATTGCTTCGCCGTGGAGCCGGGGTGGAACGGTATGTTCAGAAGTTTTTGATCATACTTCCATTCTGCAATTCCTTGAGAATTTTCTAAGTAACAAATCCGGGAAAAAAATTGAAGAAACCAATATCAGTGCATGGCGTCGTACCATCTGTGGTGATCTTAATTCCGTATTCAGGCCTTATAACGGAGAAAAAATAAAGATGCCCGACTTTCTTAATAAGGATCACTTTATTGAAAGCGTTCATAAGGCGAAATTTAAACAGGTACCTTCCGGCTTTAGAAAATTATCTGGTGAAGAAATTGAAACAATTAAAAACGATCCGTATTCACATCCATTAATGGCGCAGCAGGAAAAGGGAATCAGAAGTTCCTGCGCATTACCTTACCAGTTGTATGCCGATGGAAAACTAAGCACAGATAAAAAGATTTTTGAAATAACCTTATGTGCTAAAAAGGATTTTTTTGGAGAGCGCAGTGCAGGATCGCCCTTTAACGTTTATGCCAGAAATTATGTAACCGGGTGCGGAGAAAATATGGTAAAAGATGTAAGAACCTGGAATTATGCAGTAGCTGCCGGCGATAGTATGGCAGATACCTGGAAGCTTGATGATTTTGATAAGGCTGGTTATCATCTCAGCGTAAACGGTCCTAACGGATTTTTGAGGGACTTTAAAGGAGATAAGAATGATCCGCTTCTTGATATCAACTGCGAATATCACCTGAAAAATGCCAGGCCCGATGGTAATATTGAATTACAAATCGTTAATGTAAGCACAGATCATTCTTATACTATTGAAATTAAAGATCATGCTTATAAAACCAGTGGTCAGTCTGTAACGGTTAAACCTTTAGGTAAGAGGCAGGTGGTACTTGATCTTTCTAAAAGTTTTGGCTGGTACGATTTCAGTGTTTTGATTAGTGGTTCGGCGTCCTTTGAGAAGAGGTACGCCGGGCGGATTGAAACCGGGAAATCTGGTTTTACCGACCCTGCTATGGGAAAGCTGATCTAGTCTAGTGGCTATCAGCCGTCAGCTATCAGCAGTCAGTCAGTAAGTCAAACCTGATTAGCTTTCCTCCTGATACCTGATAGCAAAATCGTCATCTTACAGTTAACTTACCACCACTGGCATAGTTATTTAATGTATAGCCAATAAATCTTTTATATCATGCCAACTGCATCTAAAAGTGGAAAAAAAGGTACCTTCAGTACCTGCACAATCCGAAAAAAGTTCAAAAACGGAACCCAAATTGCTGGAATTTTTTATCGACGAAATCAAAGATATTTACTGGGCTGAAAATCATCTGGTGAAAGTGCTTCCAAAAATGCAAAAATCGGCTACTTCTTCAGCGCTGGCTAACGCATTAGCTGAACATCTGGCTGTTACTGAAACACATGTAACACGTTTAGAAAAAGTATTTGAATTATTAGGCGAAAAACCACTGGCAAAGAAATGCGACGCCATGGAAGGCCTTGCTAAAGAAGGTGAGGGCATTATAGAAGATACCGATGAAGGAACCGCAACACGCGATGTGGGCATCATATTCGCCTCACAAAAGGTAGAGCATTACGAGATCGCTACTTATGGCGGACTGGTACAGTTAGCTGTTACTTTAGGAATGAAGGATGTTGCCGAACTGTTCGCTCAAACTTTAGCTGAAGAAAAAGAGGCCGATCAAAAGCTTACCAGCATTGCCGAAAATGATATTAACTACGAAGCAGCAGCGGAAGCGTAACATTAATGTAAACGATCAGGTAGCATTCAACTGCTGCCTTTTTTATTAATTTCAATTTTAATATTTATATGCGAATTAAAAAGCCTGCCAGAGATAGCGCTCATCCTCAACCGGATGACTTAAAAGCTAAAAATCCTGACAATCAAAAAACCCTCAAACTTGCAGAGCATACGGCTGATGCCACAGATGAGTTCATGACTACCAATACCGGTCTGAAGATTAATGACGATCAAAATTCCCTGAAAGCGGGAAACCGTGGGCCATCCTTACTGGAAGATTTCCTGTTCCGTGAAAAAATGACGCATTTTGATCATGAACGTATTCCTGAACGCATTGTACATGCCCGCGGGTCTGCTGCCCATGGTGTTTTTAAGTTGTATGAATCACAGTCAGCGCTGACAAAGGCTGGTTTTTTAAATGATACTTCTCTGGAAACACCTGTATTTGTGCGTTTTTCAACTGTGGCAGGTTCCAGGGGATCGTCTGACCTTGCCAGGGATGTACGTGGATTCGCTGTGAAATTTTATACACAGGAGGGAAATTTTGATTTGGTCGGAAACAATATTCCGGTATTTTTTATCCAGGATTCCATAAAATTTCCTGATCTTATTCATGCAGTGAAACCTGAACCAGACAATGAAATACCACAGGCGGCCTCTGCACACGACACTTTCTGGGATTTCATTTCACTAACCCCTGAAAGCGCTCATATGATCATGTGGGTAATGAGCGACCGTGGATTGCCACGCAGCTATCGTATGATGGAAGGTTTTGGTGTACATACATTCCGGTTTGTTAATGCGGAAGGCGTTTCAAGTTTTGTAAAGTTCCATTGGAAACCATTGCTGGGTGTACATTCCGTTGCATGGGACGAAGCTCAGAATATTTCAGGAAAAGATCCTGATTTTCACCGCCGCGATCTTTGGAACGCCATAGAAAGCGGCAATTTCCCCGAGTGGGAGTTTGGTGTGCAGATAGTTCCGGAAGCGGACGAACATAAATATGATTTCGACCTGCTTGATTCAACCAAAATAATCCCCGAAGAATTAGTACCGGTACAGCGTATTGGAAAAATGACACTAAACCGTAACCCTGATAATTTCTTTGCGGAAACGGAGCAGGTAGCTTTTCATTTAGGGCATGTGGTGCCAGGGATAGATTTCACCAATGATCCTTTACTACAGGGACGCCTGTTTTCTTATACAGATACCCAGTTATCCCGTTTAGGCAGCGTTAACTTCCAGGAAATACCTATCAACCGTCCTATAGTTCCGATTCATAACAACCAGCGTGACGGACATATGCGCCAGACAATAAACAGGGGAAAGACAAGCTATGGTCCAAACACGTTAGCTGGTGGTGCGCCATTTCAGGCAAGTAAAGCGGAGGGTGGCTTTGTATCTTATCCCGAAAGAATAGAAGCTTATAAAATACGGGAAAGAAGCAAAAGCTTTTTCGACCATTTCAGCCAGGCAACACTGTTCTTTAACAGCCAGTCTGAACCTGAAAAGAATCACATTATCGATGCGCTTAGTTTTGAGCTGGGAAAAGTTCAAACGATCGCTATACGCCTGCGTATGTTACGCCTACTGGCAGAGATTGATAAAGGTTTGGCTACCGAAGTGGCATTTGCGCTCCGGTTACATATCCCGAAAGATAGCGAGGATATGCTCAATCAAAACGTTCCTGCTGATGGCGATCCCGGAGATTACCAGTCTATAAAAGTAGAAGGTACTCTTATAAAATCCGCTGCCTTAAGTATGGCCGGCTATACGCTGGAAAGCATTAAAACACGGCAGATAGCCATTTTAGCGGCTGATGGTGTTGACGGAGCCTCTTTAAAAACTGTAAAAGAAGCACTGGCGGCTGAAGGAGCAGTGGTGGAAGTGATCGCCCCAAGACAGGGATATGTTGTATCGCAAAATGATGAACAGATACCTGTTGACAAAAGTTTTCTTACAGCCGCCTCTGTTTTATATGATGCAGTATATGTTCCCGGAGGTACCAACAGCATTGCCACCCTTGAAGCTGACCCTGATGCCGTTCATTTTTTGAATGAAGCTTTTAAACACTGTAAAGCAATTGCAGCAGACGCAGACGCATTGCAGGTACTTCAGGCCACCTATTTTTACAAAAAGCTCCCTGCCGATAACAGTGCTGATACCGTTCTCACAGAAGGTATAGTTATAAGCACTGATGCCAGTGATCTGGCTACCAAGTTTATAAAAGCCATCTCACAACATAGATTCTGGCAGAGAGAAAAGCCGAGAAAAGTGCCTGCATGACGGGTGTGAGGTATGGGGTATGAGGTAAAACCGTGAAGGGGTGATGATATAATTTTAAAAAAGGCTGTTGAATATGGAGTTCCATTTCAACAGCCTTTTTTTTAAGGTAATTGAAATGCTTCCTCAAGTTTTACTGATATATTGTACATTCATGTGTGAATTAATATCTCGATTTATTGTCTTTTAGAAGGACTTTTAAAGTTCGGGTTTCAGGTTTCCGGTTTCCGGTGCCAGGTTCCCCTCCTTTTCAAGGAGGGGACAATAAAAAACGATGCGAAGCACGGTTTTTATCGGAGGTGGTTGATGATTGTGATTAATTAGCATAGTCTGTATG
>CAXTDO010000084.1:0-12604 GCA_964242315.1 uncultured Flavihumibacter sp. | reverse complement strand
TTGTGCTTTTTTTCCCAACAATTCAAACACCTGTTCCAAACGGGAAACATGTCCTTCTGTTACAGTTAAATGTTCTGTGAAAGCCTGCTTAAGTTCAGGTGTTGTGGCAGCCTTATTCATTTTAGGCAATGCCTTCAGCAAATGTTTCTCAGCCCAGTAAATATCTTTAATAGCATCCAGTACAAATTTTTCCAGCAGCGATGTATCTTGCGTAAGACTGGCATTCGAATTAGCGGTCGGCTTACCTTTAACAGGTGTTGCAGATTTCTTAGCCGGAGCTGAAGGTACAATGCTTTTTTTGCCTTTAATTTGTTTTTCCATGAGTTGAGTATTTATGTTGATTGTTATATTAATATTAGTTTAACATTAAAAAACATGCCATCATTTAGTATGTTACTATAACGATAGACTTTAACACTTTTCATGGTAAGAGCTACGCTCTTTTAGCACACGATACAAGATGAAGGTATAAACGTGTAGAGAATTCCTCAGTATAAAGTTACGCATTGAATTGTAGTAGCTAAATTTATAAGTATTTAATAGCTCTTAAAATGGATAACCAATGGCAAGATTTAGTATAAGATTTTGTTTACGCCATTCACTGTTTCCAAAAGCTATCTTATTTATTACCCATCTTTCTCCCTCAGGTAAATAGGGGATTCTTAATGGTATGGCGAGGTCTAAGCGTAACACAAGGATAGACACATCGAAACGCAATCCTACTCCGGCCCCCACTGCAAGTTCTTTAAACCAGTTTTTTGAAAACTTCGCCCCCGGCTTGGTAGTATCTTCATTATAGAGCCAGATATTACCTGCGTCTATAAATGCAGCTCCCTGTACTATACTAAATAACTTTCGCCTTATTTCTGTATTGACCTCCAGCTTTATATCGCCGGATTGCTCGGCAACAAAGGATCGTTTATCATCAGCGTCTGGTATTGTAGGCTGATAGCTGCCAGGGCCTAAAGCACGACTTCTAAATGCGCGGATACTATTATTACCACCTATAAAAAATTGCTTGATAAACGGAAGATATAGAGAATTTCCATAGGGATATCCTAGGCCAATTATAGCGCGATTAGCCCAGACAGCTTGTTCTCCTACCTTACGGTAATAACGAAAATCAGACTCCACTTTTACATATTGAGCAAACACAGCACCAAACAGCTTAACAGAATCGCCTGCTTTAGAATTTGCACCGGTAGCCAGCCCCAGAACGTTACCAGACAGATCAAGGTTGCCATTGAAATAAATTCCATTGGCAGGTGTGTTGCTTACCAACTGATTGTAATTATAGTTATAGGTTGTGCCAATAATAAATTGCTTATCTACACTTCGTTTTAGTGATTGATACCTGTTGATACTGTCAAGGTACTCCGGTGTTACATTCCACGGCTGCACATAGTTAATGCTTATCGGGTTAAACTGGTGCTCCTTTTGAGGGCTCTCCTTCCATGCGTAACCAAATGATCCGCGGAAAGAATTTAACGTGTATAATTTATTTTTATTCAACGCATCGTAAGCAAGCAGAATATTTGTTTTAGGTACAAAGCCGCTTCTTGTATTAACACTAAAGAATGGTATCAGGAATCTCGGATACGTAAGCGTTCCTTCAAGCCCCCCTCTGTAAGTATTATATCCCTTATAGGCACCGCTATACTGCACTTCAAAGCCTCCGGTGGCGCTTACTGTTAAAAGCTCACCCCCCTTGAAATAATTGCGATTTCGCCAGGCAACGGTAAGTTGAGAACCTGTAAGGTTATTTGACTTGGAACTTCCGTTTACTTCAAACCTTAACGACTGCTTTGGAAGCGGCGTAAGATAATAGTAGGTATTAAGTTTTGCCGAATCGCCGGGCACTTCTTCAAACCTGTTTTTTACAAACTTGAAAAGGTTCAGGTTGATAAGGCGGTTGAGTGACTGGTTATGAGCGGTTCTGTTATATACATCGCCGGAATTAAACTGTAATGCCTGCTCAAAGAGCCGTGGTTTGTACACCTGTCTTTTATCGATAACGTAATAACCCTTATAAAAATTTGCGTTGGCTTTATTAGTATCATTGCCAACGGAACTTAAACTGTATTGAGTAAATACATAGACATCGTTTATAGTAAAGCTCTTTTTGCCATCTTTTGGCGTACCACGTTTCACTTCCACATACATATTAACCTGATGATCTCCATTATTGGTATCGGCTCTTATAATCAGGTAATCGGTATTGAAAAAATAAAATCCATGTTCTTTTACATAGTTATCTATCCGCACTCTTTCAGCTTTAATTACGTCAAGGTTAAACGGCTTACCCGGTTTCAACAACGATTCTGATGCAATGGAGTCAATGGCCGCAGTCAGCTCCGTACTATCTGCCTGAAAATTTACTTCTTTAATGGTATACTGTGCATTTGGTTGAATGGAATATACGGCGGTGGCGCGTTTGCTTTTAACAACAGTGTCGCCTTTAACATCTACCTGGAAAAATCCCCTGTTTTCAAGGTTGTTATCCAGTACGTTGATGTTTCTATCCAGGTTAACGGCGCTAACCAATACGGGCGGCTCTCCGAATTTCCTTTTTACCCATGCTGCAGGTGACTTTTTCTTTTTGGGATTGCCTGCGATATTATAAGCGAACAATTTGATTCGCAATCCAAGTATAGCACTATTGGGCTTAGGCCTGGTTAGTGATTGCAGTTCACTTTGCAAAGCCTTACGTTGTTTCTTGTTTAACTTGGAACTATCCAGTTTCACTTTAGAACCTACGTATAAAGACTCGCCCGCAGGAAGATACTTTGTGTTACTGCAGGCTCCCAGGCCAAGTAATATGAAGTAAGCGATCAGATAATAAAGTGTCCGGTAATCCCCTGCCTCTTTAGTCATTGGTAGTATCATTCGTGGTTTTAATATCTTTTTTCCGGTCATCAGCTTCCTGTTTCCTGATCTGCTCCCGGAGTGTTCTTTTTTCTTCACGCTGTTTTTGAGTCAAAAATATCTGTTTAAACTTGTTATAATCCACACTCAAAACAAAGCCCACACCCGTTTCAATAATATAGCCTTCCAGCACACCCTGGTATTCATTCTTTCTATATGCCCTTAACGAATACCTGCCGTCCTTGCTAAGCTTGTAGTCAACAGAAACATTTCCAGCAAGGTTATTGGTTCTCTTTTTATCGCTGGCGGTACTTGACTCTGCGCCTTCCAGCTCAAAATTACTGCCAACGGTAACAGTAAGGCGGTCATTCAAAAGGCGCTTGGACAGCGCAACATTAAGGTCTGTCCTGTTCTTTTTTTCACCGTAAGCATAATCATCTGTGGTGGAAGCCACGTCAAAATTAATGTCAACCCCTTTTATCAGGTCGGAAGCCAGGTTGTTTAATTGTTCAGTTAGTAGCTGACTTACGCTATTACGGGCAAAACTTGCTGCGGAAAAACCGTCACCACTGCTTTGAAAAGGGTTTTCTGTTATAAACCTTCCCAGTAACAACAACGCAAACACCTGTTTATTCAACTCCGATGGCTCCTGTCTTATCAGAGCTAATTTATTTTCGATGATACTAACAAATGTTTTATTAAGACTATAACTTTTTCCTTCGGGCAGGATCACATCAAAACTAAGTTCAGGTTTCAATAGTTCTCCCTTCATAATAAGGTTTACTTCAAAAGGAAGTTTCTGCCGGTAATAATTTTTGGTCTCATTGGTCACTTCAGCATTTACCAGGTCGAGAGGCGCCGTTTTAGCTATATACACAGCAGTGATATTAATATTAGCTTTTGTGGGTTCTCCCGTCCATACTATGGTGCTGCCTTTTTGAATATCGAACCTTCTGTGCAACACATTAAAGGAAAGTTCATAGGCCCCTTCATTGATTTCATACGAGCCGGCGAGCGTAATTTTTCCGCTGGGATCGATACCGCCGCTTAGTGCTGCCTCACCCTTTATTTTTAAAAAATCGCCATTTCCTTCGTCAACAATCAGGTTAAATTCAGCGTCCTTATCAACATTGGTATTAATGGCTATATCCAATCCAAGTACATCTGATTTATTGATCGAGTCATATTTAGCCATGAAAAGTGAGTCGTTTGGCACTGCGTCCATGTCAACGAACTCCACAATACCATCCCTTGCTTCTACTCCGGGTTCTTTCTGCGGAAGTACCACGGTGAGTTTTGTCTGATCATTTATGGTGAGTGCTCCGTCAACAACCGGCTTTATCTGTGTGCCTTTTATTTTGATATTGCTGTCGAAAAACAACTGGCCATAATAAACCTTGCTCTCTTTTCTGGTAGTATTAAGTGCGCGAAAATTTTTAGCCTTTAGTGTAAGATCAAACCGGTAATCGGTATAACCGGGATTATAGTACAGCATACCATCAAGCACGGCTGTATTGTTGGTAGAATCCTGAATGGTGAACGTATCGAATTTAATCCCGTCATTCACCACCGTAATTCTTTCATCATCAATTCTGAAATAGCTGTTCAGCATAGCAAGATTAAAGGCAGCTTTCTTGAAATCGAGGTTACCGGTTACCGAAGGAACTTTAGATGTTCCTGTCACCGCAAACTTTCCTGTAATCATACCGGAAGAGTTTCTGATCGCTCCCAGTGTGGCTCCTTCCACGGTATTCAAAAGAATCTGCCGTATATCCAGGTTCATATCAAAGCTGCTGCTGTCATTAGGCCTCACATAGTAGTTGCCTGCCAGTTGAACATCGTTTCCATGACCATCAATTTTGACGTCGGCAGCAAAGGTATTGGCAACAGTGTTGTTTACATTCAGATGTATGTTACCGATGGTATCTTTCTTCATGCTTACGTCTGATACGGTAAGGTCGCTGGTAAATGTAGGCTGCTTTGTAAGATTGTTAAGAACCACCTTGCCATTTAAAGTACCATCTACAGGAAGAGAATCAGACACTACAAAGTTTGCCAGCGTAGCTACTTTAAAATTTGCAAACTTAACTTCCATGGGCGCGTTTTTTTCCTGCGACAGGCTATTGATGCTTAGCTGCTGGTTGTTGCGACTCACCACAAAATTGCGTGCGTTGATATCAGTTTTAAAAATAGATATCTGGTTATCGCCCGGTACCGACCATGCGTCATAATTTAAAAGCAGTTCCTGGGGTTTTAACGAAAAAACATAGTCCCCGGGTTGAGGTTGTTTGAATAAGGCACTGACACGGTATTTGTTTTTCGCAGCTTTATCCTGGATGTTCAAAGCAAAATCAACCTGGTTGTTTGCAATGGTTGCATTAAGTGAAGTGTTATATAAAGCAATGCTTTTACCGCTGATCACTTGCTGAACCATGGTGGTAATAGCAATTGCATTGTCTTTTGTTACAGCCTGTAGCTGAAGTTTTTGAACATGGTTCGTACCATAAATTATATCAGGCGCCAGCAGATTCATTTGCCAGCCATCGGTACTGGAGAATTTTCCATCAAAGTTTACGGTTTCTAATCTTTCCAGGTCGGGTAAAAAAGTTTTTAAAAGGGGTTTATTAATGATGTTCCCCGAAAAAGTAAAGTTATACGGATCGATTGTAACTTTCTTAGCGCTGTCTGACATGATAGCAAAATAAGGTTGTACTGCCTGTTGAAAAACACTGCCTAACTGCGTGAGCTTATAATTACCCTGTAACTGAAAATTTATGGCGTCAGCAGTTAACCGGAGAAATTGCCCGCCGCTGTTAGAACCTGCAGACAGTTGCAGGGTATCCAGTTGTATTCGCTGGGAATTTTTTACGAGCAATGATTTCAGAACAAGCAGGTCTCCCTCCAGATGGTCAGGATCAGTTACAGGAAAATTGCCGGTTATCTGCCCACGATATATAATAGAATCGGTTGTAAGGTGAAGCGGAAAAGTTTTCCTGCTGTCGACGTTTGCGGTCCGGTTTATTGCCGGATACTTATCGCGAAGGTTTCCGGTAGCGTCGAAAGAGAAATCGATGTTAGGATCGTGAATGGAAGCTTTTGCAATAAAGTTCTGATGAGCGATGCCGGCCGTTAATTGCAGATTTTTATAATTATACTTTTTAATAACCGCCGATTGTATAACGCCGTTAATGGTTGCATCAGCCGTCTTGGGATCATAACCCCTTCCTTTGGCAACAAACCGTGCGCTAAGGGTACCGAAGTTTTGCGGATTTTTTAACAGCGTACCCAGGTTAAGGTTACGTGTTTCAATAGCTACATTAAACTGACTTTTTTTAGAGTCGGAAGGATCTTTCAGAGATCCTTTAACTCTTATTGACCCTAACGTAGTATTTATAATCAGGTCGGGATTGAGGCTGTTCATGCCACCGGTTATTTTGCCGTTGATCCTGATGCCTTCAGGAATGGTGATACTCTTGGGCAAAGAACCTTTAGGCGCGAGCATGACAATATCTCTTCTTGAAGTACTCAATTCGGTAATAACAAGATCAGCACCTAACTTTTTCTTATCCGGCAAGCCGTTAATAGTGCCGTGAACATTCACTTTTGTATCCTGAAATGCCTGCATCTGTAAACTTTCTACCCGAAGCCGGGCCACACTACCTGTAAGCCTGCCATTTAAATTGATGCTGCTGTTAGGATTAGCAAATGCAGGTTGTGCTTTTAAAGAAGGCACGAAAGTAAGGATATCTTTAACCTGGATTTTACTGTTATTGAGATCAACGTCCATTTGCAAAGCACCAATATTGGTTTTCAGTGCATCAATAGAAGGATAGTGTAAAACTACCGACCTCTTTAATTCAGTACCAGGTGTTTGAAGCAGAAGATTTTTCAGGTAAGCTTCATTATTGGCATAAAGGAAATCGGTTTCCAATTTATTAAGCTGGAAGCCACTTTTTTCTTTTAAGGTACCTTTTTTAATGGATCCGGAAATAGAATCCTTTGTGTATAACAGGTTATCGATATGTAATGTCAGGTCATCAGCCTTTAAATGGGTGAAGTCCATACCGGCAGCTTGCTTTGGCTTGCTGTCATCATCAAACTGAAGATTGTTTTTATTGAGGCGTATGGCTCCTACCCTCACGCGCCAGCCTGCATCGTTCTGCGCCTGTAATTCCTGTGCGGTAGCTTTTTTTATTACCACGGCCTGTTCCTTCCTGCCTAATCTTATTGCAGCGATCGTTTTGTCGAGTTCGATATCCTTAAGGTCAATGACCTTATTGGTGAGGTCCAGTTTATTAATGTTCAGATCGAGCTTACCAAGATTTACGGAACTATACATTGCGGAAACATCATTGCCATAATCAAGGGCTATATCACTCAATAGCAGTTTCCGCAGGTTCAACTGCATCGGCGACGATGCCTTAGCACTCGCAACATCTTTCTGCAAAGGCTCGGGTTGAACAAGTGGTTTTGACTGGTATATTCTTGCTTTAAGTCCGTCGAGTTTTGTAACGGGTATATCAAACCGCTGATTTTTCAGATCGAATTTATCAATATCGGTTTCAAAATGACTTAAGTAAACATTTACATCATTGCCGGTGATCACGTCTTTATAAAGCAATCTTATCTTATCAAGCTGAACATATTTTATGTTTATGTTCAGTGAAGAAGTATCAGCTTTAGGTGTGGGTTTTTCTTCCTTTGAAGCAAAGGCATCCACTATAAACTGAAAATTAAAAGCGGTGTCGGGAAGCACCCTGGAAACTTTAGCTGTAATTTGATTGAGCCTGATGTCGTTTACCTCGATCTCATTATGCAGCAGCTTCATCATGCTAATATCTACCTTGAGGCTGCCGCCATAAAGCAAGGTATCTTTCTTCCTGTCTTCTATATAGATATTCTCTACAACAACGCTTTTTGGAAATCCTATGTAGAGACGGCCGATTTCAACCTTCGTCTTTAGCTTTTTTTCAAGATAAGCAGTAGCTTTTTTAACGATAAAATTTTGAGCGGGAGGTGTTTGTATTACTATAAGGAGGGCTATAACAAGTAATACAACAATAAAAACAGTTCTTAAAAGAATACGGCCGATTCGTGCTGGTATGCTTCGGGGTTTATGCGGTTTTTTATCTGAGGTCATAGTATATTACATTCAAGTCAAGTCAACAAAACGGAAAAATAAATAATAACTCCGGTTTATCACTTTATCGTATTCAAATTAGTAGAAAATTTTCCCCATTTCCTAAATTTTGACAAAAATGATATAGTAATACTCTAACTTTTTTTAAAAAGGGGAAACTCACCATGCCTCTACGATAAAATTAATAACCGGCTCTTGTTGATTTTTCAAGGCACTCAATCCTGCAAGAATGATTCAATAATGGAATAAGCACTAGACAAAATGCAATTAATATACCATAATATTACACCACTTTATATTAATCAACTTTTAACATATGCATTATAGAAACTTAAAGGAAGTGTCTATTTCGGAGATCGGACTGGGAACCTGGCAATTAGGCAGCATAGATTGGGGAGTTGTAGATGAAGAATCAGCCGGCAAAATATTACAGACATTTATAAAGCAGGGCGGAAACTTCATTGATACCGCCGATGTATACGGAATGGGCAACAGTGAAAAAGTTATCGGGAGATTTTTGAAAACGGTATCTCACCCGGTGTATGTAGCAAGTAAGATAGGACGCCGCCAGGATAACGGTAATGGGTGGCCGCAAAATTTTCAGTATGAATTCATGAAAAGGCAGGTAGAGGATTCTTTACAACATCTGGGCATCTCACAATTGTTCCTCGAACAACTGCATTGCATACCTACTGAAATAATGCAGCAGGGCGAAGTATTTGATCACCTGCGCAGGCTGCAACATGAGAGACTTATAAAATACTGGGGAGCCAGTGTTGAAACTTCCGAAGAAGCGCTTCTTTGCCTGGAACAAGAGGGAATAGCTTCTTTACAAATTATCTTTAACCTGTTCCGGCAACATATTGCTGATGAAATATTTGAGAAGGCCCTTGCTAAAAATGTTGCTTTAATAGTAAGGGTTCCGCTGGCAAGCGGACTGTTGAGCGGAAAATTTTCTGAAGCTACATCATTTCAAAAAGATGATCATCGTAATTACAATGCGAATGGTGAGGCTTTTAATGTAGGTGAAACATTTTCCGGCATTGAGTTTTCGAAAGGTGTGCAACTGTCGCGCAAGATAGCAGGTTTTTTACCTGATGACCACATGGCATCCTGGGCACTGCGGTGGATTTTAGATCATCCGGCGGTTACTACGGTTATTCCGGGGGCATCTAATATACTGCAGGTTGAAAGTAATGTATCTGCTTCGGAGTTGGAGCCATTGAGTGCTGATGTTCATCAATCGCTTCGTGGTTTATATGATAAAGAGGTTTTTCCATTTATCAGGGGTAAGTATTGAGTGCTAATTTTAACAGCAGAGGACGCAGAGGAGGAAACGCAGAGGGCACAGAAGAAAGCCTCTGCGCTCTCTGTGTTTCCTCCTCTGCGCCCTCTGCTGTTAAAATAACTTATACCTTAATCTCCGAGTAATAAGTAGTCATCAAAGATTATGCAATTGCCTGTATCTTTATAACATCAATAGTGGCATGAAAATTTAAATATTAGCGCTGTAAATATTCAATTAAATGCAGATGACGAAGCTCAAAAAGGAAACACGAAACAACTCAGAAAACAATAATTCGGAAGTATGGATTGGTTTAGGTATCGCGGCACTTTATGGCATAGCCGCTTCCCTCTTCTTTTTTACAAAACGTGTTAAGCGGCCATCAGGCAAAAAGATTGACATTGAAATTAGATATGATACCGAAAAGAATGCCGATGCTACCTTTCTTGCACAAAACCTGGTAAAAATTATAAGGATCGTACTAACACCACTCGAGTCAAAAATTGCAAAAGAAGACGCAAAGTTAATTTTCGTTTATGCAGAAGATAGCTGGGAAATGCGTGTACGCAACGGCTCTGAAAATCTCCGTCATTCAGTAAGAAGGCTTTTGGAAGCGAAGGAATGGTAGTTTAGTTATTAATGATTAATTATTAATGATTAATTGTGAGTGTTAAATTTTCGATGATTTATGTTAACACTAACCATTAATAATTAATCATTAATCATTAAACAAGGTTCTTTTTAATATAATTGATGCTCTTCGTAATGCTGTCAAATGGAGAGCCGGGGCATTTGTCCTGTTCTACAAAAAAATATTTCATACCTGCTTTACTGGCCTGAGCTAAAATATTTTTAAAATTAATAGTGCCATTTCCCACTTCTGTGAATGCCTTTTGGGGAGTGTTGTCCATATCCTTAAGATGCCATAATGGGAACCTACCGGGATTCTTGTTGATTAGTGCCAGGGGATCCATTCCTGCTTTGGAAACCCAGTACAGATCCATTTCCATTTTAACAAGTGATTTATCTGTTTCATTAAGCAATATATCATAGGGATATTTACCATCCTGCTTATCAAATTCAAAGTCGTGATTGTGATAGCAGAACTGGATGCCGGCCTTCTTGCATTTTTCCCCAGCCTTGTTAAATTCCGTTGCCAGTTTTTTATAATGATCGAGGTTGCCCCGTTCAGGAGTTGACAGGTAAGCGCAAACCATGTACTTAATACCTACGACAGACGCATCTTCAACCGCTTTATCCCATCCGTACATCATAGTGCCTTTTGTATCCTGCCCGTTAGTTTTTTCTTCACCAAGACGGTAATGACTGCTCGGCATGATGAGTTTGTTTTTCTTCAGCAGCGCTGAAAATGTTTTGGCATCCATACCGTAAAACTGCTGAGAGCCTGTGTAGGTGGCACCTTCCAAAGTATTATATCCGATCTGAGCCACTTTAGCCAGCGTTCCTGCGGGGTCACTTTGCATGGCATCACGTACGGTATATAACTGCAGTCCGATGTTTGTCATTTTAAAATCCAACAGGGAAGGTGTTATCAAAAATCCTGCTGATACTACAGCGGATGATTTAATAAAAGATCGTCTTGAAGTCATGGTATTTTTATTTAATTTAAACAATCGTTATCATTGTAACAATCTATACAGCATCTGATGTATGATGTTATTCGTTATGAAAAGGTCGGCATTTTTTTGATACAACCCTAATACTGGTGTTTAAGGTTGATATCTGTCAGGGGAAAGACATTAACTTCATCCGGCAATTTTTTGAATGGTTGCATATATTGTTGATCATGTAAGCCAACGATTGAGCTTATGAAAACATCACCGGTGAATCGTTCTGTAAAAGTACATCCTCAAAAGAGGGTTGTCATATTCAAACCACATCTTAGCGCTATAAAATATTAATCATGAAAGTAATTTTGCCTGTTATATTAGCTCTCATCTTCTCTGGCATACCTTTAAAGGTGTTGGTTGCGCAAACAACCGTTATAAGCGATGTCTCGCTCATCGATGGTAATGGCAGATCACCGGGACAAAGGATGGATATGGTTATAAAAGGGGGCCGAATTGCATCCCTCGTTGCACATGGCACTTCCAAATTTGCCAGGAATGTTAAGGTGATTCCTATGCCGGGCAAAACGGTAATTCCAGGACTGATCAATACACATGGACATCTTGGATTGATAAAAGGAACCAACTCTTCTGCTAAAAATTACTCCGAAGAAAATATTCAAAGACAGCTTAAGAAGTACCAGGATTTCGGCGTAACAAAGGTGTTGTCAATGGGTTCTGATCACGATATCATCCTGGCCATGCGCAATGCCTCGCGTGCCGGAAAGCTTGCCGGCGCTACGATATTTTCAGCACTCTATGGTTTTGGCGCTTACGATGGCGGACCACCTGCTGCTTTGATGGATCAGATCAACAGGCCACAGACTCCTGAAGAAGCGGTGAAAGCCGTTTTAAAACTTGTTCCGCTTAAACCGGATGTAATAAAAATCTGGGTGGACGATTTTAACGGAAGCGGTCCTAAAATGAAGCCGGAGATCTACACTGCCATCATCAATGCAGCCCACAAAAACGGGATACGTGTAGCCGCTCATGTGTATTACCTGGAGGATGCGCGTAAACTGGTGGCAACAGGTGTAGACATCCTGGCTCACAGCATTCGTGATAAAGACATTGATGACGATCTGATCAGTGATATGAAAGCAAAAGATGTTGTTTATATTCCTACGCTTTCGTTAGACGAATATAATTTCATTTATGCCCATCAGCCGGAATGGATGAATGACCCGTTTTTTAAAGCGTCACTCGAACCCGGTATGCTGGATACTTTACAAAGCGAGGCTTACATAAAAAAATTGGAAAATGACCCTGACCGTGAGAAGAAGGAAGCAGACTTCAGAAGGGCCGTTAACAACCTTCGCAGGGTTTACAAAGCAGGTATTAAAGTAGCAATGGGCAGCGACTCAGGAGCACAACCGGTAAGGGCTCAGGGATTTTCAGAACACCTGGAATTACAACTCATGATAGAGGCCGGATTAACGCCGCTTGAAGCAATCACCTGCGCAACACGTAATGGTGCACAGCTTTTAAAAATTGATAAAGACTACGGAACGCTCAACATAGGCAAGAAGGCCGATTTTGTGGTCCTTGATGGCGATCCGCTTGCCGATATAAGGGCTACACGAAAAATTATTTCAGTGTGGCAGGATGGTGTGAAAGTTAGTGATGGACCTTTAAATTAGTTTTTTGAAGCAGGATTCTCAGGATTAAAAATAATTCACAAAATTT
>CAXTDO010000083.1:0-12642 GCA_964242315.1 uncultured Flavihumibacter sp. | reverse complement strand
GGATGTAGGTATCAACATTAATGCGGCTTCTTCCGCCAAGAAGTTGATACACCGGCATTTTCGCTCGCTTGCCTTTGATATCCCATAAGGCCTGATCCAACCCGGAAAGCGCATTGTTCAACACCGGCCCGTTTCTCCAGTAGGAACTTACATAAGCCGACATCCACATGTCTTCGATGTTATCAACATCTCTGCCCTTACAAAAATCATTAAGGTAAATATCTATTGCCGGTACCACTACGGCTGCCCGTTGCGTAAAGGTAGCGCAGCCGACACCATATAAACCTGGTTCGGAGGTCTCCACTTTAACGATCACCAGATTGGATCCTCCCGGTGCCGTAATAATAGCCCTGACTTTGGTAATGGTTACTGGTGGAGCACCTTTCTGATAGGAAGGCTTCTCGTAGTTTTCGGCGCGGACTTTTGCAGTATCGAAGAGCCCGAATATGCCTGCTGCGGAACCTGCTGCAAGCATCTTAAGCGCCTTACGACGGCTTGGTCCCGGATCGTTGGTTGGTATCATAATATGGATGTTTTTTTCATATAGCTGCCTGAGAATTAAATGTACGGCTTTTGTGAATTTGAAAAAGTTGAATTTATAGTATTTTTTTAACTACAGATGTCTGAACTGTGATTTAGCTGATTAAATGAAAGACTATGATTGTTCTATGTCATAGTCTTTCATTTAATCAGCTAAATCACAGTTCAGACATCTGTAGTTAAAAAGAAAAGTTATTGCTTAATCACCTTAACAATTACTTTCTTTGCCCCTTGAGCAACCTGAGCAAAATAAACCCCCGGTTTGTAGCCGCTACCAAATTGTATCGCTTCGCCGGCACCCACAGATGCTCTTGATTCTATAATCCTTCCCATCATGTCAGTTACCTGCAAGCTGATGCGTTCGTGCTTGTCAGTACTGATATCCAATCTGAAATAATTACTGGTTGGATTAGGTGAAGCCAACACTTTAAGGCCTTTAGCAGTTGCAGAAAAATCATTACAGGTAACCGTTACGCTAAAACAACAGGTGTCTTTAGTACCGTACATGTTATTTGTTCTTTCGTAGCAAACATTATAAACTCCAAGCAGTTGCTCACTTCCGTTTCTGGGGCCGGAAATTTGCCTGAAGCTATTTGACATGTTGTCAAATTCCGCAATGAACGTTGCTGCAACGTTATCTGAATTGTCGTTCCACCTACATAATGAGTCTGCCCATCCATTGATGTGCACAAATGGTTCAACGATATTAATGGCGTTGAAAACATTAAACAAATTGTTAGGTTCGCCAGGGTACCAATTGGTATAACTGAGCGGCTCTCCCGTTACCCATGAAAATTGACCTACGGCGCCTGTATTGTACAACCCTATCCACGCGTAATTGAATCGCTGATTAAGGTTCTTAAATATAAAATCATTTTCGGCAGCGCTGGTAATAGTTACCAGGTGTGCACCAACTGCATCGGCAGCCTGGTTGGCATCGTTCCAGCGGTAGCGGTCATTTGATTGGTAATAACCATGTCCATTGAACGAGCCTTTGTAAATAAGGCTGGATGAAGTTAGATTAATTCCTTTTGCTACACTAATGACTGCCGGGAAAGTATCATGGGGTTCCATCCAGCTAATAGTAGCTTTTCCATCGCATGAAGGGGCAGTAACAATGATGTTTTCCGGACATACAAGTGGCGGTGCCACGTTGCTGAACTTCTGAATACGGTTGTTAGCCTGATCGGCTACATAAATATTACCTGCCACATCCACAGCAATGTTAACGGGGGCACCAAGCTGCACATCGGCCGTTCCATAACCATTTCCCCCTGCTACGGTAACGCCAATGGAAGCACCCGGTGAAAACTTTTGAATCCGGCTATTAGCATTGTCAGAAACATAAATATTTTCGGCGGCATCCACATAAACACCATATGGATTAATCTGGTTAGCTGCGCTCCCTAACCCATTGCCACCGGCTATGGTGATACCTGAAGAAGCACCTGGCGCCCATTTCTGAATACGCTGGTTGCCCGCATCTGCAACATAAATATTACCGGATAAGTCTACAAACATATCAAAAGGAGTATCGAACTGGCTGGCGGCGGAACCTGTACCATGGCCACCTGCTACCGTTACGCCGGCGATAGCACCGAGAGCCCATTTTTGAATGCGATCGTTGCCATTGTCTGCAACATAGAGGTTGCCGTCTGCATCAACAAACACACCGGTAGGATAGCGTAATTGATTAGATAGTGATCCCGGCCCGTTTCCGCCGGCGACAGTAACGCCGGAAATAGCGCCGGGAGCCCATTTCTGAATGCGGTTGTTATTGGGTTCGGCAATGTAGATGTTACCTGCTGAGTCAACAAAAACATCAATGGGAAAATCCAGTTGATTGGCAGCAGATCCCAGGCCGTTTCCGCCTGCAACAGTAACTCCTGACGAAGCGCCGGGAGCCCATTTCTGGATGCGGTTGTTGTAGGTATCGGCTATGTACACGTTTCCGGCGGCATCAACAAATACGCCATTCGGTATAGCAAGCTGGTTAGGCGTTGGCCCATAACCGTTACCTCCTGCTACCGTAGTACCTCTTGCCCTCGATCCTGTTGAAGAAAAGAGGATGAATTTTTGAATACGGTTGTTGAACCTGTCGGCAACAAACATATTTCCCCTTGCGTCTAAGAACACACCAGTTGGTGAATTAAGCTGGTTGGAAGCAGATCCCGCACCAAAACCGCCTGCTACGGTAACACCTGACAAAGCACCGGGCGACCATTTTTGAATGCGGTTATAACCATCGGCAACGTAAATATTTTCAACAGCATCCACAAAAATTCCTCTCGGCATTAACTGGTTGGCAGCGCTTCCCTGCCCATTGCCGCCCGCAACAGTAACACCGGCAGAAGCGCCCGGTGACCATTTCTGGATACGAAAATTGGCTGCATCAGAAATGAAAATATCCCCTGTTACGTCAACAAAAACACTTGTTGGTAAATTAAGCTGGTTAGGGGCCGATCCTTCAACGGTTCCGCCTGCAACGGTAACTCCCGATACTGCACCGGGCGCCCATTTCTGAATGCGATTGTTGTAGGTGTCTGCGATGTAAATGTTGCCTGCAGCATCAACAAAAATACCTGTGGGATTTGCCAGTTGATTTGCACCTGGCCCATAACCATTACCGCCGGCTACTGTAATACCTGCAATGGCGCCCGGCGCCCATTTCTGAATGCGATGATTTGGCTGGTCAACCACGTATAAATTTCCTGCTGCGTCAACAGCAACTCCCAGTGGATTATTAAGCTGATTGGCGGCGGAACCCTGGCCATTACCTCCGGCAACGGTAACACCTGTCAAGGCTCCCGGAGCCCATTTTTGAACACGATGATTAAACTGATCGGCAATATAAATATTGCCCGCGGCGTCCAGGGTTATTGAATAAGGATAATCTAACCGGTTGGATGCAGATCCGCTCAGCCCTCCCGCAACTGTAACACCATTCTGTGCAAACTCACC
Organism: uncultured Flavihumibacter sp.; assembly: GCA_964242315.1. Taxonomy (GTDB): domain Bacteria; phylum Bacteroidota; class Bacteroidia; order Chitinophagales; family Chitinophagaceae; genus JADCRZ01. The sequence goes on along the minus strand of CAXTDO010000083.1, from coordinate 9,141 downwards.
CGCATAAGCAAATAGGGCAATACCGGCATGTAACATCACAACAATCAGAAAGTAAATTTTTTTCATGAAAGAACTTTATGTAATTAATAAATATATTGCTTGTATAGATTAATATACAGGGCACGGATGACTGCTCAGGATGCCTGGTTCGACCATAACAAATTCCTTACAAACCTAATTGGTATTCTGATATTCAGTGGGAGTTATTCATATCCAGCCAGAAATACGGAGATTGATCAAAAGCAGATTAGTGTTAAAGCTATTTAAACTCTTTCTATAATACAAAAAGATAGAAGCTATTTTTTTTGTTGTCATGTGTTGAGGTGGAGTAGCGAAGCTTATAAGTATTTTTTAACCACAGAGGGCGCAGAGGAGGAAACGCAGAGGTCGCAGAGGGTTTCCTCTGTGCCCTCTGCGTTTCCTCCTCCGCGCCCTCTGTGGTTAAAAAATACGAAGGAGTGGCAGTTTATTTCTTTACCATCTTCACCACCTTCATCGGAACACCATTCACCGTCATCCGCACAAAATAAATGCCCGGCAAGCTTGCTTTCCCAGCATTAATTTTAAGTGTTGTATTGCCGGCGCTAAGGTTACCAAAATCTTGTTTGTACAACAATCTTCCGGAAATATCCAGCATATCAACACAGATTCTGCCGGAGCCTGAAGGGTTGTTGAAGTTGATGGTAAAGTTTCCGCTAAATGGATTCGGATAAACATTCAACCCAAAATTTCCGGCATCAGCCTGAAGTGTGTTTTTGTTCTGAGACATTATAATATCCCCGCCTTCAGCGCTGGTTAAGGTAAAGGCGCTGTTAGGAATCAACTGCCTGATAAAGCCGGGACCACTCCAGTATACCTGCATGGTTTCACCACCCGTTGCTTCAAAGAACGTGATGGCTATAGGATAAGAACCTGCCGGCATGGTTACCGAGCCGGTTGCAGATATGGGCGCATGCAGGCCGTCGTTATTTACCAATGCAGTGGCGCCCGGCAAATAGAAAGAATTAAAATACAGTTTGCTGCCATCATCTGAGATGGTTTCAAAAGTATAAGTACCCGCTGTTGGAAGATGTATATAACCCTCCCAGACAAAAGCAAAATTATCATTCACACCCGCATTCCTTACACTGATATCCGCATTGGAGCTGGTTCCTGTTCTGACAGGTGTAAGTGTGTTGAAGTTTGGAAGTGCATTATAAGTACCGTGGTAGTATTTGTAGTTGAGTCCTGACGATGATGGCGGCGGAGTTCCCGTAGTGGAAAACGCGCTGTTAGGAATCAACTGCCTTGTTATACCGGGACCGGTCCAGTACACCTGCATCGTTTCACCGCCCGTTGCTTCAAAGAACGTGATGGCTATCGGGTAGGCGCCCGCACTCGGTATAGTAACAGACCCTGTTGCCGAGATAGGTGCATGAAGGCCATCATTATTTACTAACGCAGCCGCACCCTCGCTGTAAGTGGTATTGAAATACAGTTTGCTGCCATCATCTGAAACGGTTTCAAAAGTGTATGTACCGGGCGTTGTGATATTGATATAACCTTCCCATAAGAAGGCAAAATTATCGTTCACACCGGTATTCCTTACACTGATGTCTGCGTTGGAGCTGGTTCCTGTTTTAACAGGAGTCAGCGTGCTGAAATTTGGAAGCGTGGTAAATGCACCCTGGTAATATTTATAGTTGAGTCCGCCGGTTGATGAGGGAGGAGTGCCGGTGGTGCTGAAAACATTGTTGGGTATCAACTGCCGCGTTATACCCGGACCACTCCAATACACCTGTATGCTTTCGCCACCGGTTGCTTCAAAGAAAGTGATGGCTATGGGATAAGACCCTGCGGACGGTATTGTTACCGTGCCGGTTACGGAGTTTGCGGCATGCAGTCCGTCGTTGTTTACTAACGCTGAGGCACCGGCGCTGTAGGCGGTATTGAAATACAGTTTGCTGCCATCATCGGAAACAGTTTCAAATGTGTAAGTGCCGGGTGTGGTGATGTTGATATAACCTTCCCATAAAAAAGCAAAGTTATCATTTACACCCGCGTTTCTTACACTGATATCAGCATTAGAACTGGTGCCTGTTTTAACCGGAGTAAGAGCGCTGAAATTTGGAAGTGCAGTAAACGCCCCTTCATAATATTTGTAGTTTAATCCACTTGTTGGCGATGGTGGCGTGCCTGTATCGGTAAACGCGCTGTTCGGAATAAGCTGTCTGGTAAAACCGGGACCAGACCAGTACACCTGCATGCTTTCACCACCGGTGGCTTCAAAGAAGCTGATAGCTATCGGATAGGTGCCTGCAGCCATTGTAACCGAGCCTGTAACAGAGGTGGCCGCGTGCAGCCCGTCATTGTTTACTAACGCTGATGCACCGGCGCTGTAGGCAGTGTTGAAATAAAGCTTACTGCCATCATCGGAAACAGTTTCAAAAGTGTACGTGCCGGCGGTAGGCAGAATGATATATCCTTCCCAGAGGAAAGCAAAATTATCATTTACCCCGGCAGTTCTCACACTGATATCAACGTTAGACGACGTGCCGGTTTTAGCAGGAGAAAGCGTACTGAAATCAGGTAATACACTGAACGATCCCTGGTAAAATTTATAGCTCAACGCGCCTGTGGAACTCAGGGCAGTCGTTGTGCCATTCACTGCATTACTGAATGGAGAGAAGTTGTTTGCCGCGTCGTGCGCCTGAACGGTGAAGGAATAAGTAGTGGAAGCAGCAAGGTTATCTGCTACTATATCCGAGTTCGTGGAGGAATACTTTTTCACGCCATTTACAAAGATGTCATAACCGGTTACACCCACGTTATCTGTACTGTTATCCCAATCCAGGCTAACTGTAGTGGTGGTGCTGGAAAGAACCTTGAGATTTGCCGGAGCACTCGGCGGGGTAGCATCAGGAGGGGTTGTGGTAGTGCCATTGACCGCATTGCTGAAGCCAGACGAGTTGTTTGCCTGATCGTGTGCCTGAACAGTAAAGGAATACGTGGTGCCGGGAGTAAGATTATTAGCTATAATGTCCGAGCTAACCGATGCATACCTCTTCACGCCATTTACAAAAATATCGTAACCGGTAACACCCACATTATCGGTGCTGTTATCCCAATCCAGACTCACGGTAGTGGTGGTGCTGGAAAGAACCTTAAGATTAGCCGGCGTACTTGGCGGAATGTTATCTACGGGCGGCGGCTCTGAAGCCGTAGAAGCGGTTACCGCACTGCTAAACGCTGAAAAATTATTTGCCAGATCATGTGCCTGAACAGTAAATGAATAGCTCGTGCCGGGAGTAAGGTTATTTGCCACAATATCGGAACTGGTATTGGAATATCTTTTAACACCGTTTACAAATACATCATAACCGGTAACACCCACATTATCGGTACTGTTATCCCAATCGAATGTGATGGTGGTAGTGGTGGTAGCAACCACATGCACATTGGCAGGTGTGGATGGTGGCGTAACATCCGGAGGCGTAGCGGTAGTTCCATTCACCGCAGGGCTGAATGCCGAGGAATTGTTTGCAGCATCATGTGCCTGCACGGTGAATGAATAAGTGGTAGCGGGACTAAGTCCGCCTGCAACAACATCCGAACTGGTGGGTGAATACCTCTTTACACCATTCACAAATACATCATAGCCTGTTACTCCCACATTATCCGTACTGTTATCCCAGTCGAGGGTAACCGAGGTAGTAGTGGTAGCGGTTACATGTACGTTAGCGGGTGTGCTTGGAGAAGTTACGTCCGGCGGTGTGGCGGTGGTAGCGCTGACCGCATTACTAAACGCCGAAAAATTATTTGCCGCATCATGAGCCTGAACGGTAAAAGAGTAAGTTGTGGCAGGATTGAGATTGTCAGCTACTACATCAGAACTGGTAGTGGAATACTTTTTAACGCCGTTTACAAACACATCATACCCTGTAACGCCCACGTTATCGGTGCTATTATCCCAGTCGAGGTTAATAGAGGTAGTGGTGGCGGAAACGAAATGCAGATTAGCCGGTGTGCTGGGCGGAGTGTTATCCGTTGCAGGCGCCTGTGTTATTACCGCCGGTTTTGGCGACCAGTCTGAAAAAACACCACCAGCCGTTCTCCTGAAACGAACACGGTAAGTGCCGGGCTGGCTGACGATAATGTCGTTGGTAGTATTTGATATGTTAACACCATTTCTCTGCCATTGGTATTCTGCAAAGCCAGGTGTGATACCGATTTTTACCGTGAAAGGCGTATTGGCGGGAAAGTCGGTTTGTTTATTAAAAACCAACGGGTTGGCCTTATGGGCATTTTGCCAGTAAGGAATCAGATCAGGCTCTTCCCACATATCAGGCCAGGTGCCATGTCCTTTGTTAGGATAAAAAGTCCACTTAATATCTCCGCCATGACTGGTGAAATTATTAACAAAAGCGCTTACCCTTGCAGGATTGGCAAACAGGTCATCTTGTCCGCCACTGGCGATCCAGAACGGAATATGGATAAAGGGGGTTGGATCCTGGGTGAAGTCGCCAATGGAACCCGGTGATGCAGGAATCGAAATAGCGGAGCGTTGCGGATTTAAAAAAGTATATTTCATGGTACCATCGCCACCCAGTGAGAGACCCATCGTGATAATGCGGTCGGGGTCTGCATTGCAGTATTGCTGAAGTGCGTCCAGCGTAGCATTTATATTGTTGAAATTAAACTGCCAGTCGCCATATACCGTTTGTGGAAACAGCAGGAAAGCATTGAACAACCCTGCGTCGATCTTACTTTCAAATTCCTTTGCTCCCCAGGATAAACTGGTTTCATTGTCCTTAACAGGACCGGCTTCCCCAATGCCATGCATGAATAGTATCACCGGATATTTTGTGGCATTATTAGGATTATAATTATTGGGATACCGCAGGCGGAAAGCCATCCCTGTATCATAAGCGTTGCCGCTGGCATGGTAAAAGTAAGCCTTGAATTTATCTGTATTGAACGGATTAGGAAGTATGGTACTGGGGGTGCGTATCCACTTTTTAAAGGTATAGGGCGCGCCATAGGAAGGAAGCGTACCGTTAAAATTATCAACGGGACTGTTGACAGTAGGGTTAAAAACGTCCTGAGATAATACGTTTGTCAGCATGCACAGCATAAGTATAGCTATGAGCAGTAGATTCTTTTTCATGATAAGTTTTGGTTTGGAAGGATGATATCGTTTTTATGATAATGAGTTCGCTGTCGGTTTTCATAGGGCTGTTGGTTCTCTTAATTTTATGTAGTTCTGCTGTAAACGAACCTATAGGCCGCAAAAATCCGTTGGTATAAGCAATAAAATAACTAATACATCGTAATTCTCAAATTCAGGTAAACTTTTCCTAAAGGATATCAAACATGAAAAAGGATAGAAAAGGAATAGAACGGCTTTTAATGGGTATAGAGATAATCTGTAATAACTTATAACGGGTTGACAAGGTAGAGAAATATTTTAAAATTCAAAAACGAAGTTGAATATATATTTTCTTTCCAAAATACCCTTTAATTCGTCAGGCAGCCGATTGAAGAAATTATAGAAAATAAGCTGTTGTTTCCATCTGCAACATTGAAATTTATAATAATATGAACATTAGGGCATTTAGATCATACAAGTACGGTTATTTATGATCAAGTTTGAGGAATATGTTAGCGAAGTGCTAAATCTAGTATGGTATTTGATAAATGTGCAAAATATTTGATAACCGAATACTACTTTATGAAACTGCCCTTGTTTGTATTTGTCCTGTTATGCTGGAATATTACATTTGCCACAAATTATTATTTTTCTTCTACATCAGGGGATGACAACAGGAATGCTACTCAGGCACAGAACTCTAATACTCCATGGCAGACAATTGATAAGCTTAATTCCATATTCAGCACTTTAAGCCCGGGCGATTCTGTATTACTAAAAAGAGGAGATATTTTTTATGGCTCAATAGTGGTAAACAGATCTGGCACAGCAGCCCTTCCTATAGTTATATCAGCTTATGGAACAGGGAACAAACCATTACTATCAGGCTTAACTACCTTATCCGGCTGGGTTTCTGCAGGTAACGGGATTTGGGAGAGCACTGCATCAGCTCTTGGAACTAAAGTAAACGTCTTTCTTATGAATGACGCTCTCTATGCTATGGGTCGTTATCCAAATGCAGACGCTGCAAACAAGGGTTATTTAACTTATGAATCTTATAATGGCCGCAGTCAGATAACCGATAATGAGCTCACCGCTTCACCAAACTAGACCGGTGCTGAAGTGGTTATCCGTAAGGTACGTGGAGTTATTGACAGGAACTTAATTACAGCTCACTCCGGTAACACCATATCTTATAACTCCGCATCAAATTATAACGGAAGTACGAATTTTGGATATTTTATTCAAAACGATATCAGAACGCTCGATCAATTTGGTGAGTGGTATTACAATCCTAATTCGAAAAAAATAAGCGTGTACTTCGGATCCAACTCTCCCACATCTTATACTTTACAGGCAAGTTCGATCTCTAACCTGATCTTCATAAATAGTCAAAACAACTTTGTATTCTCAAATTTATCATTGAAAGGATCCAACGTTGATGCTGCGACAATAAATAACGCACAGAATGTAAGTTTTAAAAATTGTGATATATCTTTTTCCGGTGAAAGTGCAATCAAAGCCGGTTATACTACCAACTTCAAAGTAGATGCCTGTAACATTACCAGTTCAAACAATAATGGAATTGATCTGGCTTACAACAATGATTTTGCAGTAATCACTAATAATGTAGTAAACAACACGGCGCTTTTTAACGGTATGGGAACCAGTGGTGACGGCAATAGCACCGGCATGAATATCAGAGGAAAGTCTAATCTTGTTGAGTATAATCAGATAATTAACACAGGTTATAACGGCATGGCATTCACCGGTGATAATAACGTGATGACCCATAATTTTATTAATAATTTCTGCCTGGTAAAAGACGACGGTGGCGGCATATATACATTTCTCGGTCCGAATGTGAACGTTACAAACTATGGTAGAAAAATAGTGAAAAATATTATTATGAATGGTACGGGTGCGAGTGCCGGCACCAGTGACGTTAACTACTTCCCTGCCCTGGGAATCTATTTGGATGATAATTCATCAGGGTTAGAAATTACCGACAATACGCTTGCAAACAATTACACCGGCATATTTTTTCACAATTCGCATGATATTATCTTCAGAAACAATCTTTCTTATAATAACAGTGCTACACAACTACGCATGAGATCTTATGATGATCCTTACGGGAATGTTTTCAACAATGTGGTTACCAATAATGTCTTTTATTCAAAGTTGCCTACACAGTTGAATACGCATCTTGTTTCTATAAGAAATGACCTTGGTCAGTTTGCCAGATTTGACAGTAACTATTACTGCCGTCCATTTGATGATAAAATGACTATCTTAAATGATTACATTTTCAATTACGGTAACAGCACAAAAAGTGATGCTTTTGATCTTGATAGCTGGAAAGCAAAGTACTCTCAGGACGCTTCATCCAAAAAAAGTCCGCAAACATACCCTGCCTATACGATTAACAACTTAAGCAGCACCAATAAATTTTCAAATGGCAGCTTCAATACAGATATCGGTTACATTAATTGCTGGACACCCGCAGGCAATTGCGCTACTGCATGGAACAGTGGCGGCAAGCTTGACGGAGGATCGATACAAATCGGCTTTTCATCCCCTATCAGCAGCAATGATGTTGCCACTACATCAGTACCGGTAGGAAGTATATCCAGTTCAAAAAACTACATTTTAAAATTTAGTTTACTGGGAGCGGCAAATGGTAAAAGCCTTGCATTCTATTTAAGAGACAATGACCTGTATACCAAGCTCACCCCGGTTAAATATGTAAAAATTGCTACTTCAAGAACAGAAAACGAAATTCTTTTTTCACTACCTGTGAGTGCGAATAATGCAGGTTTGATATTTGAAGTGAATGATCAGTATAATACTATATGGCTTGATAACATTCAATTGTCTGAAGCCGATGTTACCATTACAAATCCCGACAACTACATTCGTTTTGAGTACAACCCAACCAACACCAGCAAGACTGTAACGCTTGATGCAACATATGTTGATCATAAGAATACCAGCTTCACGGGAAGTATTACCCTTGACCCATTTTCGTCCATAGTGCTGCTCAGGTCTACTGCCGGAGTTACAAAGTCTGCACAGACAATAACTTTTGCATCCCTGGCAAACAAAACTTATGGTGATGCACCATTTTCTATCAACGCAACGGCATCGTCAGGCTTACCGGTAACATTTACGGTGGCTTCCGGCCCGGCGACTATATCCGGTAACACCGTTACACTAACGGGTACGGGCACGGTATCAATCCAGGCTAACCAGGCGGGGAATGCAGCTTATAACGCAGCACCTGCAGTTACTCAAAATTTTACTGTAGTATCGGGAGCTACTGCAACATGCACTGCCACCGGAACGATATTGCGGGAACAATGGAGTAATATCTCAGGATGGGCAATTGCCAGTATACCAGTGCAAACCACACCAAGTTTTACCAGTCAGCTATCTTCTTTTGAATCACTGGATGTGGGCCAGTTGTATGGTGCAAGGATAAGGGGTTATATATGTGCTCCCCAAAGCGGCTATTACACATTTTGGCTGGCAGGTGATGATGTATTGGAGCTTTGGTTAAGTACTGACGATAATACGGCAAACAAAGTGAGGATTGCCACCACAAACTGGACTACGTTCCGGGAATATACCAAATATCCTTCGCAGAAATCGGGGCTTATATATCTTCAGGCGGGCAATCGCTATTATGTTGAAGTATTACAAAAGGAAGGCGGAGGTGGAGGCCACTCTTCTGTTGCATGGACCCTGCCTAACAGTGTGTTTCAGGCACCAATACCAGGAAGCCAGTTATCGCCATTTGGTGGTCAAACAGTTGCTTCTCAATCTATATCATTTGCTTCGCTTACAAATAAGATTCTTGGAGACGCGCCATTTGCTATCAATGCCACTGCATCCTCCGGCCTTCCTGTTAGTTTCAGAATTGTTTCAGGTCCGGCAACACTTTCAGGTAACACTATTACATTAACCGGTACAGGAACCGTAACGGTAGAAGCCTCTCAGGCGGGCAATGC
>CAXTDO010000082.1:0-12662 GCA_964242315.1 uncultured Flavihumibacter sp. | reverse complement strand
CAGTGATGAACTCAAAAGAATTTCTCAGCAAAATGTTCAGGCCCGGAGATTACGAGTTGCGCATACTATATGATCGAAACCGAAACGGCAAATGGGATCCTGGTATCTTCTTCGGCAAACACATCCAGCCGGAAAGAGTATTTCTATTGCCTGAGTTGCTGAAGGCGAAGGCTAACTTTGATATGGATAAAACGTATTAATAGCAATGATTAGTCAATGTCGTTGAATTAAGAAGTTTGTAGTGTTTTCATGTTTGAATGAACAATTTGCTTAGTTTCCCTTGTGTCCTTTATGAATTACCTTTGTGCCCCTTGTGGTTAAAAGATTCCTGTAATTCATAGACCCTATTTACCACATAGAGCACAAAGGTAATTCACAAAGGACACAAGGGAAACCTATTACAGGATATGATCCTTAATTCAACAACATTGAATGATCACTACATTAACTATTACCTTGCAACATAACTTTCCACCGGCAGGCGGTTTGCCAGTGAACGTGCAAGCGTCATTTCATCGGCATATTCCAGTTCGCCGCCAAAAGCAATACCTCTTGAAATAGTAGTGATTTTTATAGTATTGGGCGGCAGCTTCTTTTGGATGTAGTAGATCGTTGTATCACCCTGGATGTTGGGATTCAATGCAAAAATAAGTTCCAGGGTATGTTCTTTCTGAACACGTTGCAAAAGCGGTTCAATATTCAGTTGATCGGGCCCTATTCCGTCAAGCGGTGAAATAACGCCACCAAGTACATGATACACACCGTTGTACTGCTGGGTGCTTTCGATAGCAATCACGTCACGGATGTTTTCTACTACGCAAATGATCTCCTGCTTTCTCATGGAATTTGCACAGATGGCGCAGATATCCGCATCGGCAAGGTTATGGCATCGCTGACAGAACCTGATCTCTTTACGCATTTTTAAGATAGCCTCGCCAAACTGCTGTACCATACCCGCATCCTGTTTCAACAGGTGCAGTACCATTCTCAGTGCCGTTTTTTTTCCAATACCGGGTAATTTAGCAAATTCATTTACAGCATTTTCCAATAAAAGAGAAGGCAATTGCATGATGTAAAGATAAGCCTCTGCTAATTATTAATGATTAATTATTAATGATTAACGGTTAGAGACAAACTATTAAAAGCCTTTATTAATCCTGCATTTATCCGTTAATAATTAATCATTTATTAATCCTGCATTTATCCGTTAATAATTAATCATTAATAATTCATCATTCATACCCCATACCTCATACCCCATACCCCATACCTTGTTTGTTAACTCATAACCATTATATTTGCACATAATTTCAGGCGGATTTGTTTATTGTTCGGCCTGATGAAAGATGCTGACGGGTGTAAAAACCTTTAAACATCAACTGAACTAATAAACGTTGGAATAGACCTGTGTCAGTACACTTGCAGTGTTATACTCCCCGTTAATAGTTCAGCAAACGATTTATAGGTAATTATGGTGAATCACGTTTCGTACGTTGCCCGGCAACTGAAACGAATCTGCCATTTCAAATCACTTAACCACCTTCTCAGGGAGGAATGGAGGAACTTATTATGACAATTCAGGAATGTTTAAAAGAGCGGATTCTGATAATCGATGGTGCAATGGGCACCATGATCCAGCGGCACAAACTTGAAGAAGCCGATTACCGTGGTGAACGATTTAAAGACTGGCCTTCCGATGTTAAAGGCAACAATGATCTTTTAAGTATTACCCAGCCATCAATAGTAGAAGGCATTCATAAGGAATACCTGGAAGCCGGCGCCGACATCATTGAAACAAATACGTTCAGCAGTACCGCCATTGCAATGGCAGATTATGGAATGGAGTCGCTGGCTTATGAATTAAACATGGCCAGTGCCAGGGTTGCCCGCAAAGCGGCCGATGAGTATACAGCTAAAGATCCGTCCAGGCCAAGATTTGTTGCAGGCGCAATCGGGCCTTTAAACAAAACATTGAGCCTGTCGCCTGATGTGAACAATCCGGGTTACAGGGCGGTAACGTTTGATGAAGTTGCCAATGCATATTATGAACAGATAAAAGGTCTTGTTGAAGGAGGCGTTGACCTGTTACTGATAGAGACCATCTTTGATACGCTTAACGCAAAAGGCGCTATCTATGCCATCAAAAAATACTTCCGCAATACCAAACAAAAGGAACTGCCTATCATGATCAGCGGCACCATCACCGACGCCAGCGGCAGAACCTTAAGCGGACAAACACTGGAAGCGTTTTATATCTCCATCTCCCATGCAAATCCTATAAGTGTTGGCTTAAACTGTGCCCTCGGCGCTACTGAAATGCGTTCGCATATTGAAGAACTGAGCCAGATAGCATCCTGCTATACTTCGGCTTACCCCAATGCAGGACTGCCTAATGCTTTTGGTGAATATGATGAGCAGCCCCATCAAACGGCGCACATCATAGAAGAATGGGCAAAAGAAGGCTTCGTAAATATCGTCGGCGGCTGCTGCGGCACTACCCCAGATCATATCAAACACATCGCAGATAACGTGAGGAAGTTTAAGCCAAGGGAGTTGCCGGTACTGGAATTAGTCTAGCCACAAAGACACGAAGGCACCAAGTAACACAAAGAAAGAAAAGTTATGGAGACACTAAAAATAAAACCTTATTTGCGATTAGCCGGGCTTGAACCGTTAGTGGTTCGTCCGGAGACAAACTTTTTGAACGTAGGTGAACGCACGAATGTTACCGGTTCTAAAAAATTTGCCCGCCTGATAAGGAACGGACTTTATGAAGAAGCCCTATCCGTTGCCCGTCAGCAGGTAGAAAACGGCGCGCAGGTGCTGGATGTGAACATGGACGATGCCTTGCTGGACGGCCAGCTCGCCATGCAAACATTTCTTAACCTGCTGCAGGCAGAGCCTGATATCGCCCGGATACCTATCATGATAGACTCCTCAAAATTCAGCATCATTGAAGCCGGACTGAAATGCGTGCAGGGCAAATGTATCGTTAACTCGATCTCGATGAAAGAAGGCGAGGAAAAATTCATAGAGCAGGCATTCATCTGTAAAAGTTTCGGCGCATCGGTAGTAGTAATGGCCTTCGACGAAAAAGGACAGGCCGACACGCTTGATAAAAAAGTAACCATCTCCGAAAGGGCCTATAAAATATTAACGGAACAGGTAGGCTACGCACCACAGGATATTATCTTCGACCCAAACATCTTCGCCATAGCCACCGGCATAGAAGAGCATAACAATTACGCAGTAGACTTTATAGAAGCCACCAGGATCATCAAACAAAAAATGCCGCTGGCAAAAGTAAGCGGTGGCGTAAGTAACATGTCGTTCTCATTTCGGGGTAACGATACCGTTAGAGATGCCATGCATTCCGTATTCCTGTACCATGCCATTAAAGCCGGGATGGATATGGGCATCGTTAATGCAGGCCAGCTGATTGTTTATGATGAAATTGAACCCAACCTTAAGAAGCTGTGCGAAGATGTAATATTGAATCTTCATGAAGACAGTACCGATAAACTCCTTGCTTTTGCCGAAACAGTAAAGGCAAAGGATAAAGCCGAAATTAAAAATGAGGCCTGGCGAAGCGATGCGGTAGAAAAGCGCCTGAGTCATGCATTGGTGAACGGCATAACAGATTATATTGATGCCGACACTGAAGAAGCAAGACAAAAATATCCAAAACCGCTTGACGTTATCGAAGGCCCATTGATGGATGGAATGAATATCGTGGGAGATCTCTTCGGCGCCGGTAAAATGTTTTTACCCCAGGTAGTTAAGAGTGCAAGGGTAATGAAAAAATCCGTAGCGGTGCTCACTCCTTATATCGAAGCGGAAAAAGAAGTTCGCCGGCAGGCACACCTGGATGCAGGAACAGTAAATGAAGAAGGCGCTGGAGCGGCAAAAATACTGCTGGCAACCGTAAAAGGCGATGTACATGATATCGGCAAAAATATTGTTGGTGTTGTGTTAGGATGTAACGGATACGATATCATTGACCTGGGTGTAATGGTATCGGCTGATAAAATACTTCAGACAGCCAAAGAAAAAAACGTTGACATCATCGGACTTAGCGGATTGATTACGCCCTCACTTGATGAGATGGTTCACATCGCCCGTGAAATGAAACGCCAGCATTTTGAAATACCGTTGCTTATCGGCGGAGCAACCACATCACGCATGCACACCGCCGTTAGGATAGCGCCGGAATATGACAACGGTGTGCTGCATGTGCTCGATGCTTCCCGTAGTGTAACCGTTGCCGGTAGCTTGCTGAGCAAGGATCAAAAAACTGATTTCCTGGCAGGCGTTCATACAGAATACGTTAAACTTAAAGATGATTTTACCAATAAGAGAACGGTAAAAAATTACCTGCCTTTTACCGAAGCGCAAAACAACCATGTTAAAATAGACTGGGAGAAATTTTCACCCGTTACTCCTGCCTTCAAAGGCATTAAAGCATTCGATGATTACGACCTTGAAGAAATTGCCGGTTACATAGACTGGCAGCCGTTTTTTATAGCCTGGGAACTACATGGTAAATTTCCCCAAATACTAACAGACGAAATTGTTGGTGCGGAAGCAACGCGCTTATACAATGATGCACGATCGCTGCTCGACCAGATCATTAAAGAAAAATGGTTAACCGCAAGAGCTGCAGTAGGTTTCTGGGAAGCCAACTCAAATGGAAAAGATACGGTAACACTATGGGATGACAACAGTAGCCCTGTTAAGAGAGATCTGCAGTTCTTACGCCAGCAAATTAAGAAAGCGGCCGATCAGCCAAACCTTTCGCTGGCAGATTTTATAGCTCCGGCCCAATCGGGTAAAAAAGATTATCTCGGTGCTTTTGCCGTAACCATTCATGGCATTGAACCACATATAAAAAAGTTTGAAGAGAGTTATGATGATTATAACAAGATCATCCTACAGGCTCTTGCAGACCGCCTGGCCGAGGGTCTGGCTGAAGTGATGCACGAAAGAACCCGCAAAGAATTCTGGGGCTATGCCACAGACGAACACCTCAGCGCCGAAGATCTTATCAAAGAAAAATACCTGGGAATAAGACCTGCGCCCGGTTATCCTGCCTGTCCCGATCATACGGAAAAATATACGTTGTTTAACCTGTTGGATGCGGAAAAAAATACCGGTATCACACTCACTGAATCACTGGCGATGTATCCTGCTTCTTCCGTCTGCGGCTGGTATTTTGCCCATCCTGAAAGTAAATATTTTGGTGTAGGAAAGATCGAAAAAGATCAGGTACAGGATTACGCTGCAAGAAAGGCAATGCCATTGGAAGAAATTGAAAGATGGCTGAGACCGATTTTGGAGTATGATTCTTAGAGCCAGGCTGTTTTGAATGATTATTTATTAATGATTAATTATTAACGGTTACTTGCAGTAATTAGAGATTATTTTATACAATTACAGTTACCCGTTAATAATTAATCATTAATAACTAATCATTCAAAACAGCCGCAATTCATAAAACTCAAACAAACAGGCAGTACCATTAAAACAAAAGTGAATCAACACTCCGTACCAGATGGTTTTCTCTTTCCATCTTATATTACCCAGCCAGATAGCGAAAGGCAGCAGCCAAAAAAATGAAATCAGGCTCATGTGAATGATCGCAAATAAAAATGCAGCAATAAATATAGCGCGGCGTTCGTACTCAATATTAAAGAGGCTTTGAAGAATTACTCCCCTGTATGCTAACTCTTCAAAGATGGCCGGCAACAAAGCCACCAGTGCTATCATTCCCAGCCTGGGATAGGGAAGGTGCCGGAATGAACGATAATAATAGACATTCTCGTTGAAGATATTTTTATTCACCCATTTGATAATAATATTTACGGCAATGGCAAATAAAATAGAAGCCCCTGCATATACTACTGCCTTAGGTATTGTAAAACTATCCCACCGGAATATAGGTTTCAGATCTTTTCTGATAATAAATACAAAGATCAAAGTAATGATTGCCAGGATTGCTTCCGTGATAAACAGCCAGTTCAGTCCCTGGAAATAACGCACAAAATTCGCCATTAGGCAAATAAAAAGATCAATACTATAAAAAGCTATTAAAAGCTTCAACCACTTGTTGTGCTCCGCTTCACTTATTTCCTCTTCTTCAAAATCCACGAGAATAATGATTAATGATTAACGGATAAATTTAAATTGTATGTAGATAATATTTAATTATTTGCGACTAACCGTTAATCATTAATAATTAATCATTATTCCTTCTTCCTCTAACGCTTGTCTCAATTGTTCCGGTGATTGAAAATGTATACCCCTGATGCCAACGGCTTCAGCGCCTTTTATATTACGCAGGCTATCATCAATAAAAATCGCCTCATCGGCGTTCACACTAAAACGGCTGAGCAGTGTGTGGTATATTTCAGCATAAGGTTTGCGCGTTCTTTCTTCTCCACTCATAACAATACCATCGAACCATTTCAGAAAATCGTACCGTTGCAAAGCTACCGGAAATGTTTCAGCGCTCCAGTTGGTTAACGCGTATAATTTATACCGGCCGGATTCTTTCAACTGCCGTAAGATTTCAACTGTATCATCAATAGGGCCACGCAGCATTTCTTCCCAACGATCATAATAAGCCCGTACCTGATTTTCATATTCCGGATAAAGTGCTATCAGTTCTTCCGTTGCTTCCTTTATTGACCTGCCTGCATCCTGTTTCTCATTCCATTCACTGGTACAGATGTTTTCAAAGAACCAGTTCATTTTTTCCTCTTCTTCAAAAACTGTTGTAAATACGTACTTAGGGTTCCAGTCAATAAGCACCGCACCCAAATCAAAAATAATGGTGTTGATTTTTTTGTTCATTGTAATATTTAATTTTAAAACAGATCCTTGAAAACCTCATACCTCATACCCCATACCTCATACCCATACCTGCTACCTCTTCTCCAGCAACCACCACAACCGCTTCCTCGGTTTAACTTTGTAATTCTTATTGATGTAAGTGCCTATATGATTCATGGCCTCGTCAATATCATCCGTTAATAAAACAAGATCGAGATCTTCTTTTGAAATAGTTCCTTTCTCCGACATGGATTGAATAAATTCCATCATGGGTAGAAAATACTCCTTGCCATATATAACAATGGGAAACTGTGTGATTGTTTTGGTTTGAATAAGTGTTATCGTTTCAAAAAATTCATCCATTGTTCCGAAACCTCCCGGCATAATTATAAAGGCGTAAGAATACTTTGCCAGCATTGCTTTTCTAAGAAAAAAATAATCGAATGTAACCGATAGGTTTACATAAGGATTCGCCTTTTGTTCGAACGGTAATTTTATGTTACATCCTACCGAGTATCCATTGTTTTCAAAAGCTCCACGGTTAGCAGCCTCCATAATACCGGGACCGCCGCCCGTCATGGTATTAAATCCTATTTCAGCTATTCGCTTACCAAATTCTCTTGCCGCAATATAGTAAGAATGATCTTCCTTAAAACGGGCCGACCCAAAAACAGTGATGCAGGGACCAACAAAATGAAGCGCCCTGAACCCTTTAATAAACTGACAGAAAACTTTAAAAGCAAAACCCAGTTCATAACTACGACTTTTAGGACCATCCAGGTAAACCTGTTCTTTAGCAGGGATGATTCGCTTAGGTAACGGCATATTGATCAGATAAAATATAAATATACATTGATATCAGGTATGGGGATTAATGATTAGTTATTAATGATTAAAGGTTAGATGCAGTAATTAAAGATTATTTTATACGATTTACAGATTCCCGTTAATCATTAATCATTAATAATTAATCATTAATTTCAATATCTTCCTGTCAAAAATCATTGAATGCGCATCATATCTTATAATGTTAACGGCATTCGGGCCGCTATAAAAAAGGGATTTTATGAATGGTTAAAAACTGCGCCTGCAGATGTTATTTGCGTGCAGGAAACCAAGGCCGAAAAGGAAAATGTAGACCATAAACAATTTGCTGAAATGGGGTATGAGGATCACTGGTACTCGGCAGAAAAAAAGGGATACAGCGGAGTGGCCATATTCACCAGAATAAAGCCCGACTTTGTTCAATTGGGCAACGGCTATATGCAAAGTGATGCGGAAGGCCGCGTGATAAGAATGGACTTTGGCGACATCACGCTTATTAATGCGTACTTTCCATCAGGTACCAGCGGCGAGATAAGACAGGCCTATAAATATGTATGGTTAAACGAATTAATGGAATATTTACAGATAATCCGCCAGCAAAGAACAAAACTGATTGTATGCGGCGATTACAACATCGCTCACCAGGATATAGATATTCACGACCCTAAAGGAAATAAAAATTCTTCCGGTTTTTTGCCCGACGAAAAAGCCTGGATGGACCGTTTCCTGCAGGATGGTTTTATTGATGCTTTCAGGCTTATAAATCAGCAGCCTCACCAGTATTCCTGGTGGAGCCAGCGTTTTCCACACGTGCGGCTTAATAATAAAGGATGGAGGATAGATTATGTAAACGTATCTGAAAATTTAAAATCTGCCGTTAAAGATGCAGCTATATTACCAGATGTAAAACACAGCGATCATTGCCCGGTGTACGTGGAGTTGGCAATTCAGGTGTGAGGTATGAGGTAGGGGGTATGAGGTAGGAACGATGATTTATTAATTTTTATGATTAACAATTTATCGTTTCTACCTCATACCTTAAAAATGGTAATATGCCCGGCGTTTTATATCTTTAAAATCCCTACCAAACCAACCCGACATGGAAGTACTTTCTGTATTGCTTTTTATCGTGATCATTATCTTCATTATTTCACTAAGAGGTAATATTACGCACCGGTTTAACTCATTGGACGCTGAGATTGGCAGGTTGAAAGATCAACTTCTTAGATCAACCATTGCAAAAACAACCGATGAAACTACACTACCCGATACCTTTATATCGCCACCCGAGCCCCTCACAGAAACATATATACAAAAATTCAAACGACCGGAACCTGAAGTGCCGGTGGAGAAATCTTTATCTGAAGAACTGAATTTACTGTTACAAAATGCAGCATCACAACCTGACATTGATTCACCACAGGAAGCTGTTGCTGAGCCGTTGGAAACATCACCCGTTTTAACAGAGCAGCCCTTAAATCCGCCTCCACCTTCACCACCGGTGCCCCCTCGCAAGCCTTCTTTCATGGAGCGCAATCCCGATATGGAAAAATTTATCGGTGAAAACCTGGTAAGCAAAATCGGTATCGTTATTCTTGTACTGGCTATAGGATACTTTGTAAAATTTGCTATAGATAACGATTGGATCGGTCCGGTTGGAAGAGTAGGGATTGGTATTTTATGCGGCGCCATATTGGTAGGCGTAGCTCATTATTTCAGAAACAGCTACAAGGCTTTCAGCTCTGTTCTGGCAGGCGGCGGATTAGCCGTTTTTTATTTTACGATAACGCTGGCCTTTCATCAGTTTCATTTATTCAGCCAGACCGTAGCCTTTATTATCATGGTAGTGATAACAGGTTTTGCTGTATTGCTGTCGCAGCTTTACAACAGGCAGGAAGTTGCCATCATTGCCTTGATTGGTGGATTTGCAACCCCGTTTATGGTAAGCACGGGAAGTGGTAATTACAAAATCCTTTTCTCCTACCTGCTTATTTTAAATACCGGATTGCTTGTGATAGCATACAGTAAGGCCTGGCGCCTGTTGAACCTGCTTGCATTTATTTTTACAGTAATACTTTTCGGATCGTGGTTATTTACGTTGAACTATAACACCTCAACATCAACCTATGCTAACGGGTTGCGTTTTGCAACGGCGTTCTACCTGTTGTTCTTTATCATTAATATTGCTCATAACATCCGCGAGAATAAAAAATTTATTGCATCAGACTTTGGAATACTGCTGTCTAATACCTGCCTCTACTTTGCGGCAGGATTGTATTTGCTGACTATGATGAAAGCCGAACCATACCGCGGACTTTTTACAGCGGCAATCAGCATTTTTAACCTGGCTTCTTCTTACATCTTATTCAGAAACCGTAAAATAGATAATAATATCTTATACCTTTTAATTGGTATAACATTGAGCTTTATTTCACTAACGGCGCCTATTCAGCTAAATGGACATAATATTACTTTGTTCTGGGCTTCAGAATCAGTTTTGTTGTACTGGTTATTTCAGAAATCAAAGATCCGTATCATTCAATACGGCTCATTAATAGTTTGGGTAGCAATGCTGGTGAGTCTGTTATTAGACTGGATGAACGTATATAGCTTCTATCAGTCAAATGTTTTACCTGTTATCATCAACAAAGGATTTATCACTACAGTATTTGCTGCCATTGCTACTTATCTTTTGTTTTGGTTAAGAAGAAAAAATATACTTGATGTGGCCAATCCCCGCGGTATTCGTGTTCCTGATAACCTGTTCCGTATCACCTCAATACTATTACTGTATGCAGCCGGTGCTTTCGAAATCAATTACCAGTTCAATCATCATTATCCTGACATAGACCTTAATTTAATTTATTTACTGCTGTACACTTTCTCCTTCGTTTATTTGTTTGTATCAATTACTGAAAAGCTGCCATCAGCGCCGGTGAATTTTTATCTTAAAATAAACTTACTGGCTCTTTGCATTATATTGTATTTATTCTGCATTCCCGGTATTTTTGACGTACAAAGGAATATGCTGGAGCAACATCATTTTATAACACACTTCATCGCTCACTGGCTTTCAGCATTTGTTTTAATACTTATAGTGTATAAACTGATTGTGCTTCTTCGTTCAAACCAACAAGTTATTCAGCAGAGCTTGAACCTGCTTACATGGGTGACCTGCATAGTAATAGTTATATTCTTAAGTGCAGAAATACAGTTGGTGATGAATAATTTATTCTATGATAATAGTCATTCACTTGCAGAAATACAAAGAGTGTATATCAAGACAGGTTTACCCATCTTATGGGGACTGTGCTCCTTTGGTTTCATGTGGCTTGGCATGCGGCATAAATACAGATCATTACGTATCATATCTTTAACCTTATTTTCTATCACGCTGTTAAAGTTGTTCATTTTCGACATACGTAATATTCCCGTGGCAGGAAAAATAGCGGCATTCTTTAGTCTGGGTGTTTTATTACTGGTGATTTCATTTATGTACCAGCGACTTAAAAAAATAATTATTGAAGATGAGAAAAAGCCTGTTTTATAGTTTCTTTCTGATTTGTGCGATGATCTCTCACCAGGTTGATAGCCAGGGCCAATCATCTTTTCAATATAAGTCAACCTTAAGTGATATTACATCCGCAGGCTTTTATAAAATTATTTTATCGCCTGCTATCGTTGCAAAATCAAAGAATGATTTAAATGATGTACGCCTGTTAAATGGTAAAGGCAACCAGGTACCCTATATACTCAGGTCTGACAAACCTGAATTTAACGAAAGAAGTTTTATCGAGTATCCTATTCTTAGCATAAAGAAAGAAGCAGATAAACAAACCCACATCATCATACAGAACAAGACGAACAGTGCCATTGATGAATTGCTCCTTGTTATAAAAAATACCGATGCTGAAAGAACTATCACCTTAAGTGGTAGTGACGATCAGAAACAGTGGTTTGTTATAAAAGAGCATATTTCACTAAGCAACATTTTTGTAAGAGAACGGGATCGTTTTGTTCAGTCACTTAACTTCCCTAACAGTTCTTATAAATTTTTTGACTTAATAATCAACGGCAAAGATTTGTTGCCTGTTAATATTATTAAGGTGGGAATATATGAAGGCGTACTTCGTAATGGTGAGTTTGTAAGTATTCCTGCACCAACCATCATTCAGAAAGACAGTTCCGATAAACTATCTTATATCAGTTTGATATTTGATGAAAGTTATCTGGTAAACAAGTTGCAGCTAAATGTGCAGGGTCCTAAGTTTTTCAGGCGTCCTTTAACCATTTATAATAATGAAAACTTCGGCTACCCTTTAAATAACTATGTACTCAGTTCGGGTATAGAAACCAGTTATGCTGTTGACGTGAAAGCGCAAAAGATCGGGCTGGTGATAGAAAATCAGGATAATCCACCGGTTAAAATACAATCAGTTAAAGCATACCAGCTTAACAGGTATCTGCTTACCTATCTCGAACCTGCAAATAAGTATGAATTGGTATTTGGCGATTCAACTGCTAATGCCCCAAAATATGATCTTGAATTTTTTAAGGATAGCTTAAATAACAGCGCCGCATTAATAAATTCCGGATCTATCATTAAGATAGAGAAGGTACAAAATAAAACCACTCCGGCTGGCAATAAAAGTATGCTAACGTTGTGGATTATCATTGTTGCGGTACTTGCACTGTTACTGATCCTCACATTTCGTATGACGAAAGAGATAGGGAGGAAGGAAAATGAGCGTTAATGGTTAGTTGTTAATTAATGTAGTTGACGTAAGAAATTTCCTGGTATTTTTCTGAGATTCTTGGGTTTCGAACTACTTTTTAATTCAATCATAACCTATTTCATCTTGTCTTAAATAACGATAAGATGGTGTACTGTCGAAAGCGGGTCTCGTTAGGGCAATGTCGTTAGTTAAGGATTTTAAAGTTCGGGTTCCAGGTTCCCCTCCTTTCCAAGGAGGGGACGATGAAAAACGATGCGAAGCACGTTTTTC
>CAXTDO010000081.1:11616-12735 GCA_964242315.1 uncultured Flavihumibacter sp. | reverse complement strand
TTTTTTTAACCACGGAGGAAAAGCCGAGGTAGCACGGAGGTCCACGGAGGAGCTTTCTCCGTGGACCTCCGTGTTAACCTCGGCTCTTCCTCCGTGGTTAAAAAACATTCAAAAATAAGTCCACAAATTTTGTAGACTAATACTTTGTCCTATATTTGCATCGCTAATCCAATGTATATCCTGATGTTGTCATATAAAAGCAAAGACACTCAATCCAAATAAAATGAACACAAGCAAACATTCCCGCTATTCATTGATATTCATCAAAACCTTTCATAGCTGTTGTTGCTAGCCCTCATTCTCGTATAAAATAAACCTGAAAATAATGCTCGTGAATTGTAATCGGGAATTGCCAGCATACTTACCGGCTGTTCCATTAAATATAAGAGCTGGTCCTGTTGGAAACATCTCTATATCACTAACATAAAAAAACCAGGACCGTTGCAGCGGCCCTGGCAGTAATTCAACACGGCCTTTAAATTAACAGAAAGCGCAAACCTTCTGAAGGGCTTCGTATTGTTCAAAACCAAAATAAAAGTATGAAAAAGTATTTGCTTATCAAGATAAGTGATAGCGTCGGCCCTGTATTTAAGCATTCATTAAAAATTTACCTGATAATAACTCTCCTGGGCTTTCATGGATTATCAATTAATGCGCAAACCACGAATAATATCCTTCTCTCAGGCAAGGTGGTGGAAGAAAGCAGCAATACTCCCCTGGAAGGCGCCACCGTACATATCAAAGGAACCACGCACGAAGTAGTAACCGACAAAACAGGGGTGTTTACATTTATTACAGGACAAAAAGTACCCGTTACCTATATCGTAAGCTTTGTAGGTTTTCAAACACTCGAGATACCCGTAACGCAAGCCACAGGCGTTCAGATTAAATTAACAACATCTAACAGTCAACTGAATGACGTAGTGATTATTGGATATGGTACACAAAACAGGAAGAATCTCGTTGGTGCAGTATCAAAAATAAAAGCTGCCGAAATCAACGAGATCCCGGTGGCGGGTATCGATGCGCAACTGCAGGGAAAATCTGCCGGAGTGCAGATCAATTCCAATACAGGAATTCCCGGCGATGGCGTTTTTGTGCGCGTACGCGGTGCTACTT
>CAXTDO010000081.1:0-11606 GCA_964242315.1 uncultured Flavihumibacter sp. | reverse complement strand
TCTATCAACGCAGGCAACGACCCTTTATATATTGTGGACGGCGTGTTCATCAATAACACCAGCCTTCAAACAGTTAACACGGGCGGAAGGGCTACTTCACCAATTGCCGACATCAATCCTTCGGATATTGAAAGCATCGATATTCTCAAAGATGCCAGCGCAACCGCTATCTACGGGTCGAGGGGCGCCAATGGCGTGGTGATCATCACTACCAAAAGAGGTAACTATAATGCAAGACCCAAAGTAACGGCCAACTATTCAACCGGGTGGGCTAAAGCAGCATCCCTTTGGGATCTAACTACCGGACCCCAACACGCAACTTTGATCAATGAATTTTATGCCAACTCGTTGGCCGATGCCACTACTGCTGCCGATAAAGCCAAATACGCATTACCACCCTTCAGGGCCGTTGCAGCCGGTGGCCGTGGTTTGCCGGAAGAACAAAAGACTTATGACCGGCTTGATGAAGTTTTCAGAACCGCCCGTTTGAACAATTATGATCTTGGTTTATCAGGCGGATCAAAAACAACAAAATATTATTTAGGAGCCAGCTATTCAAAACAGGAAGCCATCATAAAACCATTGTATTTTAACCGGGCCGGTTTCAAGCTGAATGTAGACCAGAGGATAAACGACAAAATACAGGTAGGCGTGAGTAACAGCATCTCCCGGTCGTTCAGGAACCAGGGTCGTACGGGTGATGGTCCGCAGGGAGGCATATTACAGTCGGCATTGCATACTCCCACTTACCTGCCTGAAGTAAATGCCGAGGGTACGCCCGCACGCTGGGCAGGGTTCGATAACCTGCAGGTTTTAATTAACAACTACAAAGTAAACACTACCAGTCTGCGGTACATAGGTAATTTATTTATTGATGCCGAAATTATAAAAGACCTTAAATTCAGAAGCAGTTGGAGCCTCGATTATAATAACTATGATGAATCCGAATACTGGAACGATAAAACACAATTGGGCGCTGCACCCACAAATGGCCTGGCAACTTCTGCGCTTACGCAAAGCACTACCTGGATAAACGAGCAAACACTTTCTTACCGCAAAAATATTCATGACAAACACAGCTTTGGTATTCTTGCAGGTAACTCATTACAAAGTAATATAATCAGTTCAACCTCTGCTCAGGGCTCCGGATTTCCCAATAACTCATTCACTTTAATTTCAGCAGCAGCTACCAGAACCTCTTCGCAGGGCTGGACAAAGGCAAACCTTACCTCCTTCTTTTCAAGAATTGATTATAACTATGCCAGCAAATATTTTATTGAATTCAGCGTAAGGGCCGATGGTTCTTCGCGCTTTGGAGAAAACAATAAGTATGGATATTTCCCTTCAGTGGGAGTGTCGTGGCGGTTGATACAGGAACGCTTTCTTCAAAACCAAAACGTTCTCAGCGATCTTAAGTTGAGAGGCAGCTATGGCGTTACAGGCAATCAAAATGGCATCAACAATTTTGCTGCCCTTGGCTTGTGGTCTGGTGGTGCAGGATATCCTGATAACAGCACAGGTGATAAGCCCGGCATCTCACCTCAACAACTGGCAAACCCTGATTTAAAATGGGAAAAAACCAGGCAGGTAAATGCAGGAATAGATATCGGGTTGCTGAAGAACCGCATCGGCATTGAGTTCAACGTGTATTCAAAATATACTACCGATAATTTATTACAGTTGCCCGTGCCCGGTATATCCGGATTCTCCACCTATTACTCCAACGCCGGTGAAATAAGCAACAAAGGCGTTGAGCTGAATATCAGTTCTACAAATATCAAAACCAACAATTTCAGGTGGCAGACCAGTTTCAATATATCCGGAAATGACAACAAGATTAAAAAGCTGGCTACTCCGATCACTCAATACAGCCGCGACTGGATAAGACTGCAGCAGGGGTATTCTTTGTATTCTTTCTGGCTCTACAAACAACTGTACGTAGATCCGGCAACAGGTAATGCAGTGTTTGAAGATGTAAACAAAGACGGCCAGATAACAGTTGCCGACCGCCAGATACTGGGTACAGCAGCACCCAAATTTTTTGGCGGGCTTACCAACAATCTTTCCTACAAAGCTTTTGACCTGGGAATATTGTTCAGCTTTCAAACGGGTAATAAGATCTTCAATCTCAATCGCTTTTTTGGTGAAGGTGGCGGCACCAGGGATGCTAACCGTGTATTATTTGCAAGCCAGTTAAGCCGCTGGCAAAAGCCCGGCGATATCACAGACGTTCCTCGTTTGACTGCATATGGGACTAACTACACTTTAGAACAAAACAGTCGTTTTCTTGAAGATGGTTCTTTTTTGAAGCTGCGCTCTTTAACATTCGGTTATACCATCCCGAAAAGAATTACTTCCAAAGCAAAACTGGATGAAGTGCGTGTATACTTTGCCGGTACCAACCTGTTTACGCTGACAAAATATACCGGTCCCGACCCGGAAGCCAATTCAACTTCCAACCAGAACGTGCAGGGGATAGATATCGGTACGCCTCCGCAGCCGCGCACCTTACAGGTAGGCGTGAATGTTACCTTATAACAGCAAGCAGTGACTGCATTTCAGATTAAACATTAAATTATTACCATCATGATTAATAAACTTACAACGCTGTTGATAATCATTTCCGCGTTATCATCCTGCAAGAAGTTTTTAAACGTACAACCACTCGATGCCATCTCCGATGAACAAACTATCATTGATAAAGCTTCCGCTCAAACAGCTATAAGAGGGGTTTATCGCTCACTGGCATCGGATAGTTATTATGGCAACTCTTTTCAATCAATCGGATATCTGGGAGGCGATAACGTTCAGTGGACGGGTTCGCAGTCAATTGTTCAGCAATTTATAGAGCACAAGATAAAGGCAGATAATGCGACGGTGGCCGGTATCTGGTCTGCCATTTACACAACTATTAACAGGGCCAATCATGTAATAGCGAAGGTGCCTAATGTAGTGGATGCAGGTTTCAGTCAGTCGGATAGAAACCAGATTATAGGGGAAGCTTATTTCATCAGGGCGCTGGCCTATTTTGACCTGGCAAGAACCTGGGGCGGTGTACAGATCGTACTGACACCTACTTTGTCTTCAACAGATAAAACCGGTATCAAACGCAGTACGCAGGCACAGACATATGCTCAGGCTTTGAGCGACCTTACCGCCGCGGAAGGTCTACTACCTTTACCCACCACTCAAAATCCGGTACGTGCCAACAAAGAAACTGTGTGGGCACTAAGGGCACGTTATCACCTGTACCAGAGGGAGTGGACGCTGGCTGCTTCTTATGCAAAAAAAGTTTTAGACAACACTACCTTTTACCAGTTATTAAAACCTTTTAGTAGTTTTTTCACCCCGGCAAGTGCGGTGGCTACAAAAGAATCCGTATTCGAGCTTTCTTACAGTGCTACCTATACCAACGGACATCGCGGTCAGTGGCAGCCGCCTGCAAATGGCGGCACCAGGCAGATAGCCCCTAATGATGCTTTTGTAACATTGGTAAACAATCCACAAATTGGTGGTAACCGAAACGTACTTGTTGCAAAAACTTCTGCAGGCTTATGGTATGGCAACCTGTATTACAGAAGTCCGGCTACCGACCCTGCTTATGTGATACGCATTGCTGAATTATACCTGATCAGGGCCGAAGCTCTGGCACAGGATAGCGACTTGCCCGGTGCGCTTGCAAATCTCAATGCGGTGCGTGACAGGGCAGGCCTGGCTACACTATCATCAACTTCGCACAGCGATATCTTATTAGCTATTGAAAATGAAAGAAGGATAGAGTTCGCATTAGAACCGCACCGCTGGTTCGATCTTGTCAGAACAGGAAGAGCCGCAGCGGTATTGGGTATTACCGATGCCAACAAATACTTCCTGCCTATCCCTGCCAATGAAATAAGTGCAGACCCTTCGCTGGATCAAAATTCAGGATATTAAAGTCATTGTATAATTTTTAATTTATAACACCACTTATATGTCAGCTTCAACCAATAAAAGAACGGCACTGCCCTGGAGCGAACCTGAGAAATGGGCGTTCAGATTTTTTACAATATTTTTTATTATACAGTGCCTGCCTGTTGACGGTCAGTTCTTCCGTCAGCTTTTTTCTTTAACAAAGCACCCGCTTCAATACAATGATATCTTTAACCTGGCTCATTATTCACCCCGATTTTTTTCAGGGCCCGATAGCTTTGCCAACTGGGGTATTGTTTTATTGATAGCGGCAGCAGGTCCCCTGATCTGGACTTATTTTGGCAAGTCTTCAAAGCAATACAACAACTTGTATTACTGGGTGCGGGTTATTGTAAGATACAGGCTGGCGATAGCTGTTATTGCGTATGGCTTCATTAAGCTGTATCCTATTCAGTCGCCACTGCCTTCTATCAGCAATCTCAACACCAACTACGGAGACTTTAACAGGTGGAAATTGTTTTCGTTAAGCCTGGGCATCGTTCCCAACTATCAATCTTTCCTTGGGCTGGTTGAGATCGTTACGGGCATTTTGTTATTGTTCAGAAGAACTGCGGTAATAGGTGCATTTATCATTGTAATCTTTACAGGGAATGTTTTTGTATCAAACCTTGCATACGAAGGCGGCGAATACGTTTACAGTTTTTACCTGATATCGCTGGCTTTGTTTTTATTAGCATTCGATCTGCAAAGGATCATTAGTTTGCTGGTGTTACAAAAACCGACTATTCCTAACCGTTATAAACCACAATTCCCGGTAAAATGGCAGCAGTATTCGAGGATTGCGGTTAAGTCATTTGTCATTTTCTTTTTTGTGTTGCTGTATGGTTTCAAAACGAGATCGGGTTTTCATGAAGGACTCACACTGTATCCACAAACAAAGGGCCTTACCGGCGTTGCGGGTATTTATAACGTTTCGGAGTTCCGGATTAATAATCGAGATATCCCTTATTCCAAAACGGATCCCTTGCGCTGGCAGGACGTAGTATTTGAAAAATGGAATACAATCAGCATCAAATCTAACCGGCCTGTTATAATAGACACCAGCAATACAATAAGAATCCCCTCGAATGATCAGGACAAATTGTATGAACTGGAAGGTGCCGCGGAAAGGCATTACTACAGCTATCAGGCAGATACGGCCAGTAGAACATTAACACTGCAAAACAGGAACAGCAATTACAGAAACGAACGGTGGGTGCTTCATTATGAAAGCAATCGTAACGGAGGACTTGTACTTTCAGGCAAAAACCAGGATAATGATTCGGTGCGCGTAGTCCTGGATAAGATAAGCAAGAAGTACCTGATCGAGGAAGCTGCCAGGCTTGGCAGAAGAAGCAAGCTTTCACTCTGACAACGTTTTTAGAAATCGTTAAAACATATTACAATGCCATCAACAATAATTTCCAATAAGGAAACTACCATAACAAATAAGAATGCCAACGGCACACTGCCTGGTAGCCAGATTAAGATTCAAACAACTCCATTAAAGAACTGGAAAGAATATCAGAAAATACTTTTCAGAATTGCATTTATATTTTTTATCAGTTTGTCCATTCCGAACAGTGTTGAATAGTACCGGCAACTAATTGCGTTAAACTGGACGAGCCTGCATTACCGTGATCTTTACGATATTGCCAGGTTTGGCTCGGGCATCAATCTTTTTGGAACAACTATCTTTGGCAATCCCCTGCTGGGTTATGCCAACTGGATCATCACCCTTGCCATATCAACAGCAGGTGGTTTGATATGGACCCTCATCTCAAAGAAACGCAAAACGGAACGTAATGAATACAATACACTGTATTACTGGCTGCGGGTAGTGGTTCGTTATCGTGCCGGAATAGGTATCATTGGCTTTGGTTTCACAAAGCTGCTTCCTACCCAGTTGCCTTATCCTTCTTTGGGCATTTTAAATACCAACTTTGGTGATCTTACGGCACAAAAAATTTACTGGCTGTCTATAGGTATTGTACCCTGGTACGAAATATTTGCCGGTGTGGTGGAAGTGCTTGCAGGAGTGCTGTTGTTCTTCAGGAAGACCACTACGCTTGGAGCAATTTTGTTGTTTGGGGCTTTGGCAGACATCGTGTATGTGAACCTTGCTTATGATGGCGGTGTGCATGTCTATAGTTCTTACTTCGTGCTGTTGGCAGCGTTTTTACTGGTGAACGACATTCCAAATATCTACTGCCTTTTTGTTAAGGAGGAGTATACGGTTCCGTTAAATTATTATCCTTCGCTTAACCTGCGCTGGCAAAAATATAGCCGCATCACATTAAAGTCACTTACCATTTTTCTTTTTTTGGGCGTTTTGTTTTACCTGCAACTGGTGAATTTCTTATATGATCCGTACAAGCAACCAGCAGTAGCCGGAATTAAAAGCCTCCGCGGCAATTATACGGTAACAGAATTCAAAATAAACAACCAGGTTATTCCTTATTCGCCGCTTGATTCGGTAAGGTGGCAGGAAGCTACCTTTGAAGACTGGTCAACCTTAACTTACCGGGTTAATAAACCTACGCCACTCGACCTGTCAAATGGCGGCGGCGATCCGCAGCGTGATGTCAACCGTACTTTTGAAGTGTCGGGTGTTGCCGGCGGCCAGCGTGTGTTTCATTATTATGCGGATGAAGCTAACAAGACGCTATACCTTGAAGACAAGTACAAAGCTATTCCTGATCGAAGGAACAGAACTGCCGGTGTAGGAGGAGACGGTGGAACAGAAAATAACCTAAACTCATCACTGAATAATAGAAAGGAGGCCACAGCAAATAAAAAAGTACTGCGTGAAAAAGAACAAAGTTGGATACCTGCAGAAGCGCTTGCCAATATAGGCAATGAAGTAAATAAAATAAATCATCTGGCCGCTTCCGCAAGAAGGAGACGCGAATATGCAGAAGCTCCGAAAAACGAAAAGCGCAACCGGATGGTATTGAGTTATCAGACTACAGACGGCAACCACGTAATTTTAACGGGCATCAATGAGCGCAAGGATTCCATTTATTTGGTGCTGGATAAAATAAACAAAAATTATACTTTAAAACCAAGTACGCTGCAAGCCGGAAGCTACTAAACAACTACCAGGTTGATGACAATATTTTTAAAAAGACATAAGTTTTCCATCATCTTTTGCTGCATCATTCTGGCGATAGTAATCTCCGGGTTTAATGTTGGTTACAATCACCAGCTCCGCCTTCATTCTGTAGCCACTGGTTATGCAGATACAGGTAGCTGGCCAGGAAGTTTTGAAATAGGCAGAAGAGCCACTGACAAAGAGATCCAGGCCCTCAATATCAGTATAATGCCTGATGGGCGCGGGTTACCTGTAGGTGCGGGAACGGTGGCAACAGGTGAAGGAGTGTATAAAACCAAATGTGCTTTCTGTCATGGTAAAAATGGAACTGAGGGCCCGAGCGCTCCATTGGTAGGTTCGATGGGGGATACAACCAAAGCAAAAACGATCGGGAATTACTGGCCCTATGCCACAACGTTATTTGATTACATAAGAAGAGCGATGCCTTATAATATGCCGGGCTCTTTAAACAATAATGAAGTGTATAGCCTAACCGCTTACCTGCTATATAAAAATAAAATAACAGACCAGGCAATGGTAATAAATTCAGTCAGTTTGCCCAAGATCAAAATGCCGGCACAGAAGCTGTTTATTGATGATGGAAGGTGTGGCGGGAAGGAAATAAGATAAACAACTGTGTTGGCTTAAAAATTATGTCTTGTGGCTATTCCTTGTGTCCCTTGTGGTCTCTACCTTTGTGCCCTTTGTGGTAAAAAAAATCTTGAATTGCATGTTCTTTTAACCACAAAGGGCACAAAGGAATACCCACAAAGGACACTAAGGCCCTTAGACAATTGTAAATCCAAAGAGACATCACAGACGATATTGAATAATAAATTTTTATAATGAAGAATGAGGATCGAAAAATTACCGGACCCTATAATATAGTTGGCAGTAAAATCAAACGACGCGCTTTATTTGGCGGAGCAATTGCCGCAGCTACGATGGCTCTTATAAAGTCTTCAACAGGTCAGATGGTGACTGCGATGGTACCTGACCCCACAAAAGTTCCGGGCACACCACCAGGCTCGCTGGGAACCAGATCTTCGTTCGAGCACCTTGCCAAGGTTCCCTCAGACACTTCATCAAGAACACCGCTGCAGCACCTCTACGGAACGATCACACCTTCCGACCTTCATTTTGAAAGAAATCATAACGGCGTGCCGGTTATAGATCCGCAAAAATATCAACTCGTGATTCATGGTATGGTGGACAAGCCTATGGTGTTTACATTGAATGATCTTAAACGATTCCCCAGCGTATCCAGGATTGCCTTCCTGGAATGTTCAGGTAACTTCAGATCAGGTAGGGAAACAATGACACCCCAGGATATTTGCGGCCTTACCAGTCAGAGCGAATGGACGGGCGTAATGCTCTCCACCTTATTCAGGGAAGTAGGCGTGCAACCAAAAGCAAGCTGGTTTCTTGCCGAAGGTGGTGATGCGGCAGTGATGACAAGAAGCATACCGGTTAAAAAAGGAATAAACGATGCGATGATAGCCTACGCGCAAAATGGTGAAGCGCTGAGACCGGAGCAGGGCTATCCCGTAAGATTATTTTTACCGGGTTGGGAAGGTAACACCAGTGTAAAATGGCTCCGGCGTATTGAATTATCAGATCAGCCTTTCATGACGCGTGAAGAGACCTCGAAATACACAGAACAGGTGAAGGACAGAATAAGGCAGTTTAGTTTTGATATGGATGCAAGGTCTGTTATTACATTTCCTGCCTACCCGGTACAGTTAGAGAAAGGATGGATAGAAATTCGCGGACTGGCATGGAGCGGAAGGGGAAAGATTGTAACAGTGGAAGTAAGCACCGACGCAGGCAAAAACTGGTTACCCGCAACGTTGCAAGATCCTGTGCTTGATAAAGCGCACACTGGTTTCCGTTATCTTTGGCATTGGAACGGTGAAGCAACAGAAATCAGAAGCAGGGCAGTGGATGAAACAGGATACACCCAACCCACGTTGCAGCAACTGGTAAATGCACGGGGCAACGATATGGGTGGCTATCATTTGAATCCGGTAATGTCGTGGTTGATAAAGAAGGATGGTGGGGTGGTGTTTAAACCGGAAAAGTGGAAGTAGATGCCGGGTAGACCTATAAGGTTTTTAAAACCTTATAGGTCTGAACGCTTATCCGATATTTACGTTAATTTAATAACATTGGCGATAGGGTCAAAATTTACGCAATTCAATGATCAAAAAAGAGTATGATGCAGTAGTAGTAGGATCAGGACCAAATGGCCTGGCAGCAGCTATCACCTTGCAAAAAGCCGGAGTTTCCGTATTGCTGCTGGAAGCAAAAGATACCATCGGCGGAGGGCTGCGAACAAAGGAGCTGACCCTGCCCGGTTTTAAGCATGACGTGTGTTCAGCCGTTCATCCTTTGGCAGTGGGCTCGCCATTTTTTCAACAGCTTCCTTTGCAGCTTCACGGTCTTGAATATCTTTATCCCGAAGTTGCCGCGGCTCATCCGTTTGATGACGGAACCGCTGCGGCACTCACTAAATCGGTTAAAGAAACGGCGCTGTCATTAAGAAAAGATGAGAAAGTGTACCTGAAAATAATACAGCCTTTAGTGCGCGACTGGCCGTCTCTGGCTGCTGATGTTCTGGGGCCTTTACAATTTCCGCGTAATCCATTTGCACTGTCAAATTTCGGACTGAACGCCTTAACCTCTGCAACATTTCTTTCAAAACGTTTTCAAACAAGAGAAGCGAAAGGTTTATGGGCAGGCATGGCAGCCCATGCTATCCAGCCGCTATCGAATATAGCAACGTCCGCCATAGCGCTTGTTTTAATAGCTAACGGGCATCTGAAAGGATGGCCTGTTCCAAAGGGCGGCTCTCAATCCATCTCAAATGCACTATGTTCTTACTTTGAATCGTTAGGCGGTACCATCGAAACAAATGTCAACATAGAGCACCGCGACCAGCTTCCTGCGTCACGCGCCGTACTTTTTGACGTAACCCCAAAGCAGCTTTTAAAAATAACCGGTGACAGCTTTTCACCCTTATATAAATGGCAGTTAAACAGGTATCGCTATGGAATGGGAGTTTTCAAAATTGACTGGGCCCTCAGAGAACCCATTCCCTTTAAAGCCGCTGCCTGCAGGCAGGCAGGTACGATCCATTTAGGCAATACTTTTGACGAAATCAAAAATTCGGAACAGCAAACATCCGACGGCAAAATTGCCGAAAAGCCTTATGTATTGCTGGCGCAACAAAGCCTGTTGGATGCTACAAGAGCACCCTCAGGCAGGCATACCGCATGGGCATATTGCCATGTGCCTAACGGATCGCAGGTTGATATGACTGCAGCTATTGAACAGCAGGTGGAACGATTCGCTCCGGGTTTTCGTGAAACGATACTGGCCAGAAATACCATGAACACCGTACAGGTAGAGCGGTACAATTCAAACTATATCGGCGGAGATATCAATGGCGGTGTTCTCGACATCACTCAGTTATTTACAAGGCCAACGATTACATTATCACCCTATCGTACATCAGCTAAAGGAATATATATTTGTTCTTCATCCACGCCGCCGGGTGGCGGAGTACACGGGATGTGTGGATACCATGCTGCAAAAAGAGCCTTGAAAGATATTTTTCAATTAAAAGAAACGATCGGCTTATCACGGGGATAGCTATCATCTAAACATAAATTTAATTACACCACTTCAACACTATAAAACAATAAAATGCCTGTATCTAACATCAGCACGAATGTTCCGGATGAAACACTGGAAGCCATTGACAAAAAATACGACGCTACCACCAAAGAAACGTTTTTCACCAGGCTTACTGAAGACTGGTGGGCAGTGATTATCGGCGGTATTCTCATAGCTGCTATACTACTATTTGCATGGTCATCACCCACATTCAAATTCACGCTGCCCGTTTACCAGTGGGCTGGTTCCAGCGATTTGTTTGGAAAGGTGCTGGCCGCTAATAACCTTTTACTGGTTTTTGGCATTGGAGTGGTTTTTTTGATCGTTTCCACGATCTCTATCCGGTTATCGGGAGGTAATGCAGGACGGTTCGCCAAAGGCTTTGCCTTGGTGTTTGTTTTAGCGATCCTTTCTCTTATTATTGCCGGCAACAAAACCATCAGTTATTATGGTATTGAATACGTGGTGTTCGCATTAATATCCGGGTTACTGATCGGTAATCTTGCCACACTTCCGCCATGGTTGAAGGAAGCTGCCCGCTCTGAATTTTTTATCAAAACCGGTTTGATAATTCTTGGTACCAGTATACTATTTACTGACATTGTTCAGGCGGGCATACCAGGAATATTGCAGGCAGTAATCGTTGTTTCCGTAGTGTGGTTTTTTTCCATGTGGCTTTCAAGGTTACTGAAAGTAGATGATGAATTTGGCGTGATCCTCGCTTCCGCGGTTTCCATCTGCGGCGTGTCTGCAGCCATTGTTGCTGCGGGCGCTATCAAAGGAGATAAAAAGAAATTATCTTACGTTACCTCTTTGGTGTTACTGGTTGCCATACCCATGCTGATCATTATGCCCTACGTCATACGGAAGTTCCATGTGCCGGAAG
>CAXTDO010000080.1:0-12969 GCA_964242315.1 uncultured Flavihumibacter sp. | reverse complement strand
TGCTAAAGGTAGTTATTGAAATGCCATTCGTTTATTATATATATTGTGAGCAAATAGCCTTTCCGTGTGTTCGTGAACCTTAAACAATATAAACATCATTTATAGTACACTTTATATGATACCAAATCGTCGCTCATTTTTAAAACATGTTACTGCGCTGGCAGGGGCCTTTTCTGCTGATAATTTGTTCAACCTGTGTCATGCTGCCGAATGGCAGGGTGCGGCAAAAAAAGTGGAGCATAAAACTCCGTGTGAGATGGCCCTTGATGAAGATTACTGGACTGTAATACAGCGGGCCTTTACGGTGAGCTCCAGTATCATCATTTTAAATAACGGTGGCGTTTCGCCCTCTCCGTTAGTAGTTCAGCAGGCTGTTGAACGCTATAATCAACTTGCAAATGAAGGGCCCTCTTATTTCATGTGGAGAATTTTAGACCAGGGCCGTGAACCGCTACGTGAGAAGCTCGCATTGCTTGCTGGTACCTCGAACGATGAAATTGCCATCAACCGCAATGCCACAGAAGCATTGAATACGGTGATCTATGGCATGGATCTGAAAAGAGGTGATGAAGTGATCGGCACCAAACAGGATTATCCTAATATGGTGCAGGCATGGAAGCAGCGCGCAGCAAGGGAAGGAATCGTGTATAAACAACTTAGCTTTGAATTTCCGATAGAAGACGATGATGTGATCGTTCGTATGTATGAAAAAGCGATCACTGCTTCTACCAGGGTGATTCATGTAACTCACGTGATCAACTGGGTTGGACAAATAATGCCGGTACAAAAAATCTGTCGCATGGCACATAATAAAGGCATAGAAGTTATTGTTGATGGCGCCCACTCTTTTGGATTGCTCGATTTTAAAATCCCTGATCTTGAATGTGATTATTTTGGCACCAGTTTGCATAAGTTTTTGTCTGCTCCCATCGGAAGCGGCATGTTATGGATTAAGAAAGACAAGATCGCCAGGATTTGGCCACTAACCTGTAACAGCCAGCCTAACAGTGGCGATATCAGGAAATTTGAAACACTTGGCACCCGCAGCTTCCCCATAGAACAGGGCATTGGAGAAGCGATCAACTTTCACAACGCTATTGGAAACAAACGCAAAGAAGAACGCATACGTTACCTGAAAAATTATTGGGCGGAAAAGGTACAGCATGTGTCTGGTATAAAATTGCATACCTCGTTGAAACCGGCCTTCTCATGCGGCATCTGTGGGGTAAGCATTGCCGGTATGACACCGCAGGAGATAGAAGGCGCTCTGTTTGGCCAGTACAAAATTCATACTTCTCCCATCGTTTACGAAAACATAAGCTGTGTAAGAATTACGCCACATGTGTACACTACATTAGATGACCTGGACAAGCTGGTGAAAGGATTAAAAGAAATTGCTGCGAAGAAACTGGCACGGAAGACTGCTGGTTAAATCATATAAAATGGGCTTGTCTTCAAATAAGTATCGGTGTTTAAAAAACCTGCATCTTGCCATATCGGTTGTTCTTATAACGGCGGTTGCGTTGGTCTATGGATTATATCCCGCTGTTATGTTACCATGGCTGTTTGATTTTAAAGCGACCTCTATTGATCTTACCAACATGTTGAGAGCTCAGATGGGTTTGTATATTGCAATGTCGTCTCTTTGGGCAATTAGCATCTTTAAAGCCAAACTTTGGGTTATGGCAACGATTACGAATATTACATTTATGGGAGGGCTTGCATCAGGCAGGTTACTAAGCCTGATTTTGGAGGGACCTCCTTCATGGCCTTTTTTGATTGGACTTATCTTGGAATTAGCGCTTGCCATTTGGGGTTTTAGAAACCTGATGAAATATAATTATTAGGATACAATTAATCATTTAGCGTATTTGTTCTTTTAGAGACGGTTTTAGCCCTGAAAGGGCGAAATATCTCAGCGATGAGCACCGCCCATCGACAATAGATGGTGTGATCTGAGCCCTGGAAGGGCGGCATAGTAACCGCATGTTAATAGTAACCGGTTGGTATGTCAGCCTTTCAGGCCTCAATAACGATAGAATGTATCCGATGGGCGTTGCCCATCGCTGAGATATTTCGCCCTTTCAGGGCTACAGAATTTCATCAATCGTCCAATATACCCACTATGATTTAATGAACGCCGGTTTTAAAAACCTTATAGGCGTTCAACCATTTCTTTCCTAAATTTATCTGATTAATCAATATATCAAATAAGTTAATGTTTGTAAATGAAGGTTGTACAGTTTAAATTACCTGTTTCCAATGATCAGTCGATTTACGTTCAGAATGATGAGTTGCCGCACTTTTACGAACATTTGCACCGTCATAACGAAATACAGATAACCTGGGTGATAAGAGGCGAAGGAACCCTTGTTGCGGGTAATATCATGCAGCCGTTTCAGCCGGGGAATGTTTTTGTACTGGGTTCAAATCAACCGCATTTGTTTAAAAGCGATCCTGTTTATTTCGATCCCGGCAACAAAAAGACCATTCATTCAAGCAATATTTTTTTTAATACGGAAGGTACCATCACCACCCTGCTCGACTTTCCGGAAATGATCATGATAAAAAAATTTGTTCAGTCAACCCATGACGGATTGAAGGCTTCTGAAACAAACGAGAAAGTGGTTTCAGAGCATATTGGCAAAGTGAAAAATAATGTTACCGGTTACCGTTTTGCAGCGTTCATTGAGCTGCTTCAGCTAATGGCAGACCTGACAGACTGGAAGTATCTATCTACAGACGCTTTCATGTATGCCATCACAGAAAAGGATGGGTTACGGATGAACGATATCTACCAGTACACCATCGCCAATTACACGGAGCATATAACACTTGAAAAAATTGCAGAGGTGGTGTTTTTATCTCCTCAGTCGTTCTGCCGTTATTTCAAGAAGCATACCTTGAAAACTTATACGGAATTTCTGAATGAAGTCCGGATCAATGAAGCATGCAAGAAATTAATAGGTGAAAATTTTCAAAGTATCTCTGCCGTAGCTTATCAAACCGGTTTTATTAACGTGGTTACTTTTAACCGCGTGTTTCGAGATATCATGGGTAAATCTCCCAGAGAGTATATAAAACAATATCATGCGGTTATACAACGCGGAGTTGCTGTCTGATTACACTCATTTTATATTACAAACAGTTAAATACAAACTTAATTCCAGCCTAACTAGAGAATTTTCGTCAATTATTGGTTAATTGTGGTAAAATCGTAGTTTTCATTATATCTACATTTGCTCCTGAGTACATATAACACGACCAGCCTGCCGTATTCCTTCAGCCAATCCGTACGCTATCAATAATTTCTTCACCAAAACTGATTACCATGAAAAAAGCATTACTTCTTTTTTTCCTCTTCGCGTACGCGCATGCCAGATCGCAAAATAAAACCATAACCGGAACCGTCAGGGATGAAGCCGGACCATTATCCGGTGTAACCGTAACAGTTGAAGGCTCCGCAGGTTCGGGAACACAGACCGATAAAAACGGCACCTTCAAACTACAGGCTCCTCCTAATGCAATATTGTTATTTTCTTCCATCGGTTATGCCATGCAAAAAGTACAGGTTACCGGAAAATCCCAATTTGCAATTATACTGGGTCGCGATGATAAAAAGCTGCAGGAAGTTGTGGTAACTGCACTAGGGATCTCCAGGGAAAAGAAGTCCCTTGGCTATGCTTCACAATCAATTTCAGCGGAAGATTTAAACACCGTTAAAACCGATAACATTGCCAATTCGCTCAGCGGTAAAGTCGCAGGCATTCAAATCAAGCGAAATACCAATATGGGTGGATCTGCCAATGTGATCATCCGCGGAAACAAATCGCTGACAGGCGATAACCAGGCATTGTTTGTAGTAGACGGTGTTCCCATCAATAACTCCAACTTTAACACTTCGGGGCAGCAGCAGTCAGGGGGTGGCTATGATTATGGTAACATGGCTTCTGATATCAATCCTGATGATGTTGAATCAGTTAACGTGCTGAAGGGTGCTGCAGCAACTGCCCTGTACGGATCGAGGGCTAATAATGGCGCTATCATCATCACCACAAAAAAAGGTGCTAAAGGTAATAAGGTAAATGTATCCGTGAACTCAGGCGTAACACTGGGATCGGTTGATAAATCAACGTTTCCAACCTATCAAAATCAATATGGTGTTGGTTATGGCGCAGTGTATGGCGTAAACAGGAATGACTTTTTTGAAGAAAGGGATATAGATGGAGATGGCGTGCTGGATAAAGTTACAACACTTGCATATGGTTCATATGGTGCGCCCTTCGATCCGAACCTGATGGTGTATCAATGGAATTCCTTTGATCCGGAATCACCATCCTATTTAAAAAAGACACCGTGGGTGAATGCGAAAAACGGACCCATTACTTTTTTTGAAACACCGGTGACATTAAATAACAGCGTCTCCATGGCAGGTACCAATGACCGTGGCAGCTACCGCCTTTCCTACACTAACTTTTCCCAGAAAGGATTATTACCGAATAGTGATTTAAAGAGAAGCACTTTCGCTATCAACGCTTCCTATAAGATCACTGATAAACTCACTGCATCCGTTGACGGAAATTTCAGTAACACGGATGCTACCGGCCGTAACGAAACCGGCAACGAGTCGGGAATGAATGGCGGTAACGTAGTATCGGTGTTCAGGCGTTACTGGGTAACCAACGTTGATGTGCAGGAACTAAAGGACATCTATTTCAAAACAAGGAGGAATGTTACCGGCTTCACAGGAGGTACCATCGACAATCCTTACTGGACAAGATATGAGAACTATGAATCTGATACCAGAAAACGCCTGTTTGGTAACATGGCTTTAAAATACCGGGTATTAGACTGGTTGAATCTAGAAGGCAGGATCTCCATTGATTCGTATTCTTACCTGCAGGAAGAAAGAAGAAACAACGGCACCTATAACGGCATCGGAAGGTACATCCGCAATAATGTAAACTTCTCTGAAAAGAATTATGACCTGATGGTAAATTTCAACAAGAATGTTACCGATAAACTGAACATCAGCGGAGTGATAGGAACCAATATCAGGAGAAACGATCTTAATTCCATTTATGCAATCACAAACGGAGGATTGGTTTTAGACAGGTTGTATTCATTGTCTAATTCAAAAGACCTGCCGGCAGCGCCGGTGGAAGTTGCTGAAAGAATAGGGGTAGATGGCTATTACGCGGCAGTTTCATTTGGGTACAATAATATGTTTTATGTAGACCTCACCGGAAGAAGCGATCATTCGTCTACCTTGCCTGTAAGCCAGAGCACGTACTTTTATCCGTCTGTTGCAACAAGTTTTATATTCAGTCAGTTGATAAGGAGTGAGGCGCTGTCATTTGGTAAACTGCGGTTGAACTATGCGCAGGTTGGCAGCAGCGCGCCCGCTAACAGCCTGGTAGATGTATTGTTGAAGCCGACTCCATTCGGTTCGGTACCGTTGTATTCGGTGAATACGGTTAAGAAAAATCCTGATCTTAAGCCGGAAAACACTGAAAGTTTTGAAGCAGGTATTGAAATGTCGTTTTTTAAAAAGAGGCTGGGTATTGATATCTCCACATACAAAACAAATTCGAAAAATCAGATACTGCCTGTGGCAATATCTTCCACAGCAGGATACTCTTCCAAATATGTAAACGCCGGTGAAATTGAAAACAAGGGAGTTGAAATCTCTCTGACGGGAACGCCTGTTCGCGGGGAAGATTTTAGCTGGGATGTTATGGTAAACTGGGCAAAGAATAAAAGTAAAGTGCTTTCCTTGTTTGATGGCGTTGATAACCTGCAGTTAGGATCTTTTGGTGTAACTGTGAATGCAAGGGTAGGCCAGCCTTACGGCACCATCATGGGTACCGATTTCATTTATGTAAACGGACAAAAACAGATCAACCAAACAACCGGTGAATATATGAGAACATCGGCTTCCAATAATATCATCGGTAATGTTACTCCCGACTGGAATGGCGGCATCAGCAACAGGTTCAGCTATAAAAGATTCAGTTTAAGTTTTTTAATTGATATGCAGCACGGCGGCGATGTATTCTCCGCAGACATCAGCACCGGCAACAGGTCGGGATTATATGACTATACTACAGGGTTAAATGAACTGGGCAAGCCCATCAGGAATTCATTGGCAAATGGTGGCGGTGTTATATTGGAAGGTGTTGATGCCGCAGGAAAGGCAAACACCGTGCGCACCCCGATGGACAACTATACAAATGCATTAGGCAGTGTAAAAGCGCCGCAGGCCTACTTTATTTTTGATGCTTCCTATATCAAACTGAGGGAGGTATCATTATCTTATAGCCTGCCTTCAAAATTGTTAGCAAGGGTAAAAATTACAGGAGTGCAACTTGCGTTGGTGGGATCAAACCTTTGGATTATACATAAAAACCTGCCTTTCGCCGATCCTGAAGGAGGCGCAAGTTCGGGCAACCTCCAGGGCAATCAGACCGGTGTGCTTCCCACTACTCGCGACATCGGTGTAAATCTTAAACTTCAATTTTAAACTGAAAGTCATGAAAAAAATATTAATCGTTCTCTGCATATTTGCTCTTGCTTCCTGTTCAAAGAACTTAGAGTCTTTGAATACGGATACCAAAAATGCTACCTCCGCTTCCGGCGAAGCATTCTTTAATATGGCTTCAAAGAATATGGCCGACTTAATGAATGGTATAACCTATGGCGCAGGTGGTAGTCCGTTTGAAACAACCCGGTTGATAGTACAGCAAATTTCATCCGTTACATATAATGAAGGCACTACCTATTACTCCAACTTTCAGTGGAGCGCCGTATACATGGGTGTTTTAAAAAATCTGGATGAAAGTAAAAAGGTAACTACCGCCGCGCCAACGGTGGGAACAGCCGGCGTTATCAAACAAAAAAATCAACAGGCGATTATTGAAGTTATGAATGTGTATGCATATGCCACACTGGTAGAGGCTTTTGGTAACATTCCTTACACCCAGGCGCTGGACTTTACCAATGTGCTGGCTAAATATGACGATGCACAAACCGTTTATACCGATCTGATAAAAAGATTAAGCGCCGCTATCAATAACCTTGATGTTTCCGGCACCAGCTTCGACGCTGATATAGTGTATAGCGGCAATGTTGCCAAATGGAAAAAATTTGCCAACTCTCTTAAGTTAAAAATGGGAATGAGGATCATAGATAAGGATGCTACTTTAGGAACAGCTACCGTTATCGCAGCAGCCCCCGGCGCATTTACAGCAAACACAGATAATGCCCTTTTCAAATATCTAAGTGCAGCCCCGAATACCAACACGTTATGGACCAGTCTGGCCATTGGTAACAGGAAAGACTTTGTAGGTGCCAAGCCTTTCATAGACCTCATGAATTCGTTGAACGATCCAAGGCGCAGCACATTTTTTACCAGTGTAAACGGCGCTTATATAGGAGCTCCCTCCGGCGCGGTGGTGACATATGACCAGTATTCCAAATTTGGCGATCAGTTTTATCTTCCTACCCTTCCCGGTATTATCATGGACTATGCGTCAGTAGAATTTTTGCTGGCTGAAGCTGCAGAACGTTCCATCGTTGGAACTCCGGCTACTGCACAGTCTCATTACAGCGCCGCTATCACGGCGTCACTTAGTTATTATGGTGCGTCGGCCGCTGCCATTGCCACTTACCTGGCACAGGCAGATGTTGCTTATCCAACCGCTAAAGGCCCCTGGAAGCAAAAGATCGGCAGTCAAAAATGGGTAGCACTCTTCAACCAGGGTTTTGAAGCCTGGACCGAATACAGGCGTTTAGATTATCCGGTGCTAACGGCACCACCGGGTTCCTTTATCAACGTAGTTCCCAAAAGACTAACCTATCCCATTAGTGAACAAACATTGAACGGCGCCAATTACAAAGCCGCTGCAACCGAAATAGGCAGCGATCTGATGACGACAAAATTGTTCTGGGATGTGAATTGAGTGTAATTTTTAAAATGGGGAACGAGCTTTGCCAGGTCGTTCTGCTGATTGGTACTTTTACACTTGCTGTTAAGTCTTAACAAAACAACTAATAAGAAATCTTAAAAGAAGACTGGTTCTTTTTTAACCACAGAGAATGAACCACCAATCATCTCATCACTAAAAGAATATATATGAAAATCAAATCTTATCTGGCTATAATCGCTTTAACCATCTCACATCTTGTCTCAACAAGCCAGGCACCACCCACTGCAACACCTCTCAAGTCACCTCCAAGAACAGAAGGTGACGGTCCTTACAGCCAACTAATTATAAGAGGAGCCACGCTTATTAACGGCACGCTTGCGCCACCCAGCGGTCCCGTCGACATTGTAGTAGAGAACAATCATATTGTTGATGTGGTAACGGTTGGCACTCCTGGCCTGCCTATTGATCCTGCCAAACGTCCGCAACTGAAAACGGGTGGCAAGGAACTGAATGCCGCGGGCATGTTCATTATGCCGGGGTTTGTAGATACGCATGCACATATTGGCGGCGTAGCGCAGGGCGCGAATGCCGAATACGTTTTTAAATTATGGATGGCCCATGGCGTTACCACTATCGTTGATCCGGGGAGCGGCAACGGACTTGACTGGGTACTGGAAGAAAAAGAAAAAAGCGCCCGCAATGAGATAACGGCTCCCCGTATCAAAGCCTATACACGATTTGGAGCTAAAAGCGCAACGCCTATATCAACACCTGAGCAGGCACGCCAATGGGTACGCGCTAATGCAAAACAAGGCGCTGACGGCATTAAATTTTTTGGCTCCGCGCCGGAGATCATGACAGCAGCATTGGATGAAAATAAAAAATTAGGGCTGCGTTCCAAGATGCATCACTCTCAAACCTATGTCGGTGGCTGGAACGTGCTCAACAGCGCCAGGGCTGGCCTCACCTCGATGGAGCATTGGTACGGATTGCCCGAAGCGTTGTTTGCAGATCGTACGGTGCAAAACTATTCACTTGACTATAATTATCAGGATGAAGAAGACCGCTTCGGAGAGGCCGGCACGTTATGGAAACAGGCCGCTCCGCCTTACTCTGAAAAGTGGAACAAGGTAATGAACGAGCTGATCTCACTTGATTTTACGCTGTCACCAACATTTGTTATTTATGATGCAAACCGCGACCTGATGCGTGCACGCCGCGCCGAATGGCACGAAGATTACACGATGCCCAAGCTCTGGAATTTTTATACACCCAGTTGGAACTCGCATGGCTCTTACTGGCATACCTGGGGAACCGAAAGAGAAATTCAGTGGAAGGAAAATTATCGTTTGTGGATGACATTTATAAACGAGTATAAGAACCGGGGTGGACGCGTTACGGTTGGCACCGACGCAGGATTCATCTATCAGCTATATGGCTTCGCCTACATACGCGAACTGGAATTAATGCGTGAAGCAGGATTTCATCCGTTAGAAGTTATAAAAGCCGCTACCCTAAACGGTGCACAGGCCCTGGGTATGGAGAAAGAAATCGGCTCCATAGAAATTGGCAAGCTGGCAGATTTTGTAATAGCGGAAGAAAATCCGCTGATGAATTTTCAAAGTTTGTATGGTACAGGCGCTATCAAGCTTGTGGAAAACAACAAGGTAGTTCGTGTCGGCGGCGTGAAGTACACGATTAAAGATGGCATTGTGTACGATGCAAAGAAACTATTGGCCGATGTAAAGAAAATGGTGGATGATGAAAAAGCAAAAACAGGCTTTAAAATTATTCAGCCAGGCGCTCCGAAACTGAGAGAATTTTAAATGTATTGGTAATTAACAAAACCGGCGTTCTGATTAAAATTTATTCAACAGTCTAAAATAAAACAAATGAAACGTTCGATCAGATTACTACTCTTAGGATGTATCCTGTCCGCTTCCCTTCATGCCCAGAACATTAAAATTTTTATGGACTCCGCTGTCACTACCACCGGGCAGGTTACTATCAAAGGGCAGAAGATCTCTTATACCGCAACCGCAGGTAAGCAACCCGTTTATGATGATAAAGGCAGGCCGCTTGCAGGATTGTTTTATGTTTATTATGAAAAGACCGGTGTTACCGATCGCGCCTCCAGGCCATTGGTAATTTCCTTTAATGGTGGTCCGGGTGCAGCTTCCTGCTGGATGCATCTGGGTTATACCGGACCACGGCGTTTATTGATAGATGACGAAGGATATC
The DNA here is from genome assembly GCA_964242315.1 of uncultured Flavihumibacter sp. Taxonomy (GTDB): domain Bacteria; phylum Bacteroidota; class Bacteroidia; order Chitinophagales; family Chitinophagaceae; genus JADCRZ01. The sequence continues at coordinate 2,800 of CAXTDO010000080.1, read as the reverse complement.
CTGTGCAGCCTTATGGAATAAAAGAAAATCCAAATTCAATTCTGGATGTAGCTGATATTGTTTACATAGAACCCGTTAACACCGGCTTTTCAAGAGCCGCCAGCGACTCTATTCCAAAATCTACATTTTTTGGGGTTAACGCCGATATCAAATACCTGGCTGAATGGATCAGCACTTTTGTAACCCGTAAAAACCGGTGGACATCTGCTAAATACCTGATTGGTGAAAGCTATGGCACCACCAGGGTTTCCGGACTGTCTTTAGAGCTTCAGGAAAAACACTGGATGTATATTAACGGCGTTATTTTAGTGTCGCCTACTAATTTGGGGATCGTTCGTACCGGTCCTGTTTTCGCAGCAAACATGTTACCTTATATGTCAGCTACTGCATGGCACCATAAAAAACTTCCTGCGGACCTGCAACAAAAAGACCTGACGGACATCTTACCTGAAGTAGAGAAGTTTACTATAAATGAATTGGTTCCTGCAATTGCTATGGGAGGATTTCTGGAACCGCAAAAGAAAAAGCAGGTAGCAGAACGAATGTCAAGGTATTCCGGGTTGTCTTTAAAAGTAATACTGGAACATAATCTCAATGTACCGGTAGCTTTTTTCTGGAAAGAACTGTTACGCGACAGGGGTTATATGATCGGGCGGTTAGATTCACGTTACCTGGGGATAGACCGTGAAGAGGCTGGTGAGAGACCGGATTATTCGGCTGAGAACACCTCATGGCAACATTCATTTACACCGGCGATCAATTACTATTTAAGAGAAGTGCTCAACTATAAAACTGATCTTGATTACTACATAGCCGGACATACCACCCCATGGGAACGCACCGGCGCCAATACAGACAGTACTGCCGAAGACCTGCGCCTGGCAATGGCCGAGAATCCATACATGCGCCTGATGGTACAGTCGGGATATTATGATGGCGCCTGTGATTACTTTAATGCCAAGTACAGCATGTGGCAAATGGATCCCAGTGGCAAGTTGAAAGACAGGATGGAATGGCATGGCTATCGAAGCGGGCATATGATGTACCTGAGGTCTGAAGATCTGGTTACTGCTAATGAAGATATCAGGTCTTTTATTAAAAAGGCAACTCCCAAGCCTAATGAGCCCGCGCAGTATTTAAAATCGTTTTGAGTTCGATATATTACAATCATTATTGTAGTAGCTAACCGTGTAAGTTTTTTTAAACACAGAGGATGTAGAGGAAGAAAACACGGAGAACACAGAGAAATTACCCTCTGTATTCTCCGTGTTTTCTTCCCTCTGCGTCCTTTGTGTTTAAAAAAAACTCAAGCTTGCTTAGAGTCCTACAAAGCAGCATCTTTCGTTGCACCCCAAAATAATAATGGCTCATTGGTGCTATTGTGGTTTTAATAAATTTGATTTAATATTACTTTTAAAATATTATATTTAAATAAGTATTAATTTATTCGAGTTCGTTACATATTTTCTTGATTGATTTAATTAAGTGTATTATGGAAAACTCTCATAAAATTTTATTGGGTGGATTAGGGGTGCTTCTGGCTGTAAACGTTTACTCAGTGTTTCATGGAAATAGCAGCCTGGATGCAATTCAGAATAATATTACCATCTCTCAAAAGAATATTGATTCTGCCCTTTCAAATATCAGTTTTTCTAAGTCTAGAATTGATTCCATTCAGGCTAATATGCAGGATTTTAGCAACTATGTTAAAAGAGTGAAAGATTCGATCAGTCAGATTAATATCAGCAAAAATGCTGCAGATACAAAAAGTATCAAAATCCTCAATGATCTTAAACAAACTGCATCGGCAGCTAAGTCAGAACTGGAAAAGACAGATGCTCCACCACCCGCTATAACAATCAAGTCACTATAACCACATGAAACAGCAGGCATTCTTTCCATATCTGATTTCTGCTATGCTTTCGATTTTAATAAGCATGCATTGTATGTCGCAAAAGCCGGTGAAAAATTTCAACGATTCGTTGACTAAAACCGCCTATGTTGTTAACAATGGAGACTCAGTAGCTGTTCAGATTGACAGCACGGTTATCATGAATAAAACCACCTTTCGTTTGTACCATACGTATTATGACAGAGCCCGTTCAGCAAACAGTTCTTATAAACTCGTTCTTAATTCTTATGAAGATATCATTAAAAAGCAGGACAGCATGCTGGTGGAAAAGGAAAATTATTACAGGTTACTAAATTCAAATTATGAATCGTTCTCAGGTAACACCATGCATTTTATTGATAGTACCCGAAATGAATTAAGATCCATATCCAAGTCTCTAGATTCGGCGCAGGCGCATCTGTTTGTTTCGCAAAAAGCGTTGAGTGATGCACAAAATGAGATTGCTGCGGTACGCAGGAAATCCGGCCTTAAAGCTTTAAAATTCGGATTCGGCGGCCTGGTCATAGGAGGATTGCTTGCCGCTATCTTTATTCATTAAAATAACACTTACCCGGTTTGGTATAATTTTTTAAGAGTTTGCTCATAAAACCAATATGGCTATAAGATTCACGGAATTTATAAAGCACCACAACCAGGAAGTCAATCTCTACATTGTACAGGAAAACCAGGAACCGGAAAACCTATGCTTTAAAGTTCATATTAAAGATGGGGAACAGGAATCCCTGATTTTGTGTAAAAATGAGGAGAATAACTGGAAAATTTCTCCACAAAATATGCCAGTTTGGATGGATGATTTAAAGCCGATAGTTATTTCCGCAATCGAAAAAAGAATATCCCATTATGTTCCTTTTTCATCAAAAGTTAAACAGTGAATAGTATCAGGTAGCT
>CAXTDO010000079.1:0-12985 GCA_964242315.1 uncultured Flavihumibacter sp. | reverse complement strand
TGGAGGAAATGTCCCTTCTTGTTGTGGGCGGAGGAGATGTGGCGTTGGAAAAACTGAGGTTCCTCCTTCATAATGCACCCCGAACTGACATTCGTCTAGTAAGTAACGTAATTAATGACGAGATAAGGCAGTTTGTTTCACGGAACAAGTCTGTAACATTACTGGAACGCTTTTACAATTCTTCAGATGCCAGGGACGCAGACATTGTTATCGCCACAACCAGCGAACGATTGCTTAATGAACAAATAAGTGGGGATGCAAAAGCATACGGTAAGCTGATTCACGTGGAAGGAAGGCCCGAATTAAGTGATTTTTATTTTGGATCAATAGCAAACAATAATACTCTTAAGGCTGATGTCTCGTCGAATGTAAGTTTTCAGAAAGAGGGTACCGATAATAATGGCCGGTTGGGACAGAAACGTTGGAAGACCGTGGCCTCTTATTGTATAGGGGCATTTGCCTTTATGTTGATTGGGCATTTCATTTTCTCATATATTCATTTAAACGAATTTCCAGGAAAAGCGATCGATTTTTACCAGACACTTGATAAAAATTTTCACTGGATGGTTTTAGCCGGCTTTCTTGCTCAACTGGTTGATGGCGCTTTGGGTATGGGATACGGTGTTACAAGTGCCGCAATATTACTTTCAACCGGAATCAATCCCGCAGCTATTAGTGGAAGCATTCACACTGCTGAAATGTTTGCAAGCGGCGCTTCAGGCTACAGCCATTATAAATTCGGAAACGTAAACAAAAAACTGTTTAAAGTATTGGTTATCCCCGGGGTGTTGGGTGCTATAGCCGGCGCGGTGCTGCTTGTTTTCCTTGGAGAAAAATACAGCAATTATGTGCGTCCGGTATTGGCATTGTACACATTGTTCCTGGGTATTAAAATATTACTGAACGCTTTTAGAAAAATGGTGCAGAAGGAAAAGTTCAGACAGTTTGGCCCTCTTGCCGGACTGGGTGGATTTCTCGATTCTTTCGGCGGCGGGGGATGGGGACCTATAGTAACCACCACACTCATTACAAAAGGCAGAACGCCAAGATTTGTTATCGGCACTGTAAGCCTTACCGAGTTTTTTGTAACCCTGGCCAGCGCCTTCACATTCTTTACATTGCTGGGAGTAAGTCACTGGCAAACAATCATTGCTTTGATCATTGGTGGCTTTATTGCTGCACCAATTGCCGCTAAACTAGCAGGAAAATTACCCAGGAAAACAGCATTTATTTTACTTGGCCTCCTTGTAATTATCTGGAGCCTGAAAATTTTATCGAAATTATTGTGAGCAGGCTTAGAAAAACAATAGCAAATTACCAGGCGCTGTGCTGGATGATGCAGTTACGTTAAAAAGGATCAAACGAAGCAGATGCTGGTATTGAAATGAAACTGCCGGGTATCTCCAAACATAAACACAAAAATAAAAGTTACACGGATGAAAAATGTTTTTTTATTATTATTAATGTTCATTCCTTTTATAGGATTTTCGCAACTAAATGGAACTGCCATACTAAGTGGCCGGGTGGTAGGGGAAATTCATGAAGGTGTTCCTGCCGCCAGCATAACTGTTAAAGGGGAAGCCAAAGGAACTGTGACAGATTCTACAGGGAGGTTTTCGTTGGTAATCAATCAAAAATTTCCTTTTAGAATTATCATTTCTTCGGTAGGATTTGCGCCACAGGAATTAGAGATTAAAAATGCAAATTCAAGAATGGCCATTCAGCTTACCAGTCAAACTTTTATGGCCAACGAAGTGGTAGTTACAGCAAGCCGCACATCAGAAAAAATATTAAAATCTCCCGTAAGTATCGAGAAGCTTGATGTAAGGGCTTTAAAGGAAACGCCTGCCGCGTCTTTTTACGATGCACTGGGTAATGTGAAAGGTGTTCAGTTAACAACTTCATCCATTACATTTAAAGTGCCCAATACCAGGGGATTTAATATTCCCAATAACTTTCGGTTTATGCAACTGGTTGATGGGATAGATATGCAGGCAGCTACGCTGGGTGTGCCTCTTGGAAATGCAATCGGGCCTACCGAGCTTGATATTCAAAGTATTGAAATTACGCCGGGAGCTGCCTCCGCACTCTATGGAATGAATGCTATAAATGGCATGTCAAACCTGATTACTAAAAACCCTTTTACCTCTCAGGGTCTTAGTGTTTTTCAACGAACAGGTGTTAATCATGTAGATGGTATTGATCATTCGCCGAGCCTGCTCACTGAAACCGCTATACGCTATGCCAAAGCATTCAATAACAAGTTTGCCTTTAAAATCAATGCAAGCTATCTGAAAGGCATAGACTGGATATCGAACACCAGGACCGATCAAAATCCCAATAATCTTATCACGGCTAATCCGGCTTACCCGGCTTTAAACGGGGCAAATAACATTGTATATGATGGATGGAATAAGTATGGGGATGATGCTCTTGCAGGAAGTAATACGGTATCGGTAAGCGGCCTGAACATAGATGGTGTGGCTAACAGAACTTTAACAGTGGGCCGCACAGGATACTGGGAAAAAGATCTGGTAGATCCGAAAGTAGATAACCTTAAAGTTGATGTTGCTTTGCATTATAAGTTTACACCAGCAACTGAACTAACATATTCCTACCGGCGTGGAAAAATGGATGGCGTTTTTCAACGGGGGAACAAAATTAAGCTGGATAATGTGGTCGTGCAGAATCATCAGTTAGAATTAAAAGGATCCAATTTTACCATTAAAGCTTATACATCAAGAGAGAATTCCGGTGATTCTTATAATGTGAAACCACTGGCGGATAACCTTGATCTATATTCTGGTGGCAGTGCAAGCGTATGGGGCGCTAAATACAAAACAGCTTTAACTGCTTATGCGGCAGACCACGGCGGGGCTCTTACTTCCGCCAATCTTGCAGCAGCTACACAATACGCCCGAACACAGGCTGACGCCAGCAGGGTGGTTCCGGGTACCGAGCGTTTCAATCGCGTGAAGGACTCTATCATAAAAATTAATAACTGGGACATTAAATCCAGTGCCATTCCGAATGCACCGGTAACGGGTGGTGCGGCGCTCATTCAGAAAAGTAATCTTTATCATATCGAAGGTCAGTGGGATCTTACCAAAAAGGTGAAATATTTTAATCTGTTGGTAGGAGGTGATGCACGTGTTTACGAATTGATTCCCGATGGTAATAATTTTGTTGACTTTAAACGTCCCATTGCCGAAAGAAATACACCGCTTCCTGATGGCAGTTATGGAAGCAACACTTATTATAAGAAGTTTGGAGCTTTTGTTCAACTTACTAAAACATTTTTCGATGAGAAATTGAAGTTGTGGGGATCGTTACGAGGAGATTACAATCCTGAATTTGCTGCTAAATTCACTCCACGTGTTGCTGCAGTTTATACGGTAAATGAAGTACATAATTTTCGCTTCACGTACCAGCAGGGATATCGTTTTCCTGCATTGTTCGAGGCCTTGTCTTATGTAAATAACGGTAGGGTTAAACGTGTGGGAATTCTGCCGATCATTAACGAAGGCCTGGGCTATCGTGACAATAGTTATACGCAATCGTCTATTGCAATCTTCAACGCTGCCGTAAAGCAGGCGGGTAATACAGATGCTGCGGCTTTGGCTAACAGGAATTTACTGGTACCGGGATCGTTGCCTGACGGACGTCCGGAAGGAATTAACTCTTATGAAGTGGGTTACAAAACCGTTCTCTTTGATAACAAGCTCTTTCTTGATTTTGATGCTTACGTTAACGTTTATGACGGCTTCCTTGGCCAGGTTCAGGTGTTTGTGCCGATAGGTGAAACCATCGGATCTGACGCTGCGGTGCTGGCAATGATCGACAGGAACAGGGATGCACAACCGGCAGTTCCTGCTACTGCTACCGCACCGGCAACGGCAGCAAGTAAAGGGCAGGATCGGTACCGTGTTTATACAAACGCTAAAAATAAATATACCACTTATGGATCCTCTCTGGGACTAACCTATAACATTTATAAAACTTTCACACTGTCAGGTAATGTAAATTATAACAAGATCAAAGCGGTTACCTCACCCGATTTATTTATAACGGGTTTCAATACTCCGGACTGGACCACAAATTTGTCATTTGGTAACAGGGCTATCACAAGGAATACAGGTTTTAATATAGTATGGAAATGGCAGAACAGTTTCTTGTGGGAAAGTCCTTTGGTTACCGGCCGGATCGATGCAATCAACAACATTGATGCCCAGCTTACCTACCGTATACCGAAAGTGAAATCAACTATTAAAGTTGGCGGAACCAATGTGTTGAATAACAGACGCCTTCAATACGCGGGCGGACCAACAATTGGCGCATTGTACTATGTTGCTATCACGGTTGATGGCTTGTTAAATAATGATTAACAGGTGTATTAACCATACAATAATGAAATATTAAAGTTGGGAATTGCAATTGGTCTAAGCAATATGTTATGTTTGATGTCAAATAAATTATTTCACGAATGCTTTCAAAAAAGACGCAATATGCATTCAAGGCTTTGATCTACCTGGCTGAATATACAGGCGACTGCCCGATACTTATTTCAGAAATATCGGAAAAGAAACGGATTCCTTTGAAGTTCCTGGAGAACATTCTACTGGAGTTAAAAAAAGCAGGTATCCTTGAAAGTAAGAAAGGAAAAGGAGGAGGATATTATCTTGCCGTTGACCCTAAGAAAGTGTCGCTCGCAAAGATCATGCGTTTGCTTGACGGGCCGATAGCGCTATTGCCTTGTGTAAGCCTGAACTTCTATAAGAAATGCGATGATTGTGATGAAGAAGTATGTGGTTTGAACAAGATGATGGCCCAGGTAAGAGATGCCACATTGAAATTGCTGGAAAGCAAAACACTTTACGATTTAAAAACTAACAGGCTGGAACCATCATTTAAAAGCTGTTACCGTGATGAGGATTAATACATATTAATTGATGATATCTTTCAATAGTAATCACCATTCTATAAAAAGTTTTATGAGACTATTTATATATGCTTTCGCGTTACAGGTTTTAATCAGTACAATAAGCCTTACCTGTTTTGCACAGGATAAACAGAGAACTATTAACGGTAAAGTAATATCTTTTGAAGAATCTTTTCCGCTTAAAGGTGTGAGTGTTTCAGTTAAAAATGGTAAGCCTTTAACCAGTACACAGGCAAATGGAACATTTACTTTAAAAGTTTCCGTAGATGAAAAGCTGTTAGTGGTAAGTCATGAGGGATATGAAACAAATGAGGTTCCATTAACTAAAGCAACAGAATATAATATAGTTCTTAAAAGAAAATAATCAACGCAGCGTTAGTCAAACACATGATCGCCTTAACCACCACATACAATCATCTTCATTATCTGAAATAGAAACATTTTATTTTGCAGGCAACGGATCAGGCAGTGCCCGCCGGGATGGATCATAGATGGCAACACTTACTCTGGAGTCGGCGCAGCCATAATATAAAAACCATTTCTTTTTAAAGTAAACCAGCCCTTCCATAAACACCGTTCCGTTAATGTATTGTCCGCTTTTTTCAAAAGGTTCCATGGGCCTGAAGAAAGGCGCATCTAATCGTTCGATAGCTTTGGTAGGATCGTGGAGATCGAAAAGCACCTGGCCGCCGCAATAGCTGTTACCCTGAAAACGGCTGTCACCGTTTGTCGGATTATTCTTGCCATTATACAACAGTAGAATTCCTTTGCTGGTTATAATTGCCGGCGGACCGCATTCGGTAAGGTCGCTGTCGAAATATCCTTTTCTCGGCGAAATCAGCGCTCTCAGCTCTCCTTTGTCGTTCACCAACGGCTGCCAGTTAACAAGGTCAGTAGAGGTGGCGGCGAACACACCGGCCTCACCCCAATACATCCAGTATTTGCCATTTATTTTTGCGACAACCTGTTTGCCATTTTCAAGTTTCGTAAGTATCGAAGCTGATTTTGAAGCAATGTTGAAGAACTTTCCATTGTAAGCTTGCCTAAAAATAGGTCCATGTTTTGTCCAGGTAATAAGGTCTTTAGATGTGGCTACACCAAGTCGCGGTGTTTTTTTATTCCACTGCGTATAGAACACCACGTACAAACCTTTATCAGTTACTGCCACCCGCGGATCTTCGCAGCCTCCGGGCCACTCAAATTCTTTCTGGCTGTCGTTGCCGGGGTACATCACCGGTTCGGTACGTCTGTTCATAGTTATACCGTCGCTGCTTTCCGCGTAGCCAAGGCGGGAGGTTCTTTCTCCAATGCCGATTCCTGATTTATCTTCTGCGCGATAGAGAACGACAATTTTCCCGTTTTTGATGGTTGCTGCGGGATTAAACGCATCGTTCGACTCCCAGTTAATTTGTTTGCCGGTCATTGGGTCGGTAAAAACGGTATTGGCTTTGGGGGATATTACCGGGTTTACACCCTTTGGTCGCTCAAATCCGCCGAAGGCCCAATTGGGGAGGGGAGTGTTTGTTTGTGCTAAAGCTGAATATGAAAAAAGGGATAGTGATAGTATTTGTATGAAGTTACGCATTGAATTGTAGTGGCTGATTTTGTAAGTATTTTTTTTAACCACGGAGGAAAAACCGAGGTACCACGGAGGTCCACGGAGGAACTTCTCTGTGGACCTCCGTGGTACCTCGGTTTTTCCTCCGTGGTTTAAAAAGACAACGCTAATATCCTGTATTCTGGGTAATAGTTCCGCCAGACTTGTCAATTTCACCTTGCGGAATGGGGTCCAGGTAATTGTAATCCTGGAAGTTTTTGCCAACGGCTGATAAAACCTGCTTCGCTATTTTCCATCTTTTAAGGTCGTTGAACCGTTCAGATTCAAAGCCCAGTTCCACGCGCCGTTCCTGCATCAACCAGGCTTTTATCTGTACTTTATCAGTAGAAGCTACACTTCGGTCTGGTAACGTGCCTGCGGGCGGTAAAGCGCCGGTAATGGTAACACCTGTTCTTGCCCTGGTTCTTATCTTGTTTATGATAGCAATGGCTGCAGGGAAGTTGCCGGTTTCATTATAGGCCTCCGCTTTCCAAAGATATGCATCTGCAAACCGGATGTATATTTTGTTGCTGGGCGCATCGTCGTTTCCTTTGAAAGAGGTATTGGTAGCGCCTAACAATTTATACACTGCCTTGGCAGGAACGTTTACGGTATAAGCCAGTCGCGGATCATTAGGCTCAAAAGCATTGATGAAGCTGGTGGTAGGTGCTATGAAGCCCCAATCCAAAGGGGCGCAGATACCATTGCCATTCCGGGGAGTTTGTCCGCTTATATGATTGTAGGCAAAGATTACTTCGTTATCGGCAAATTCTTTTGTTACGTCAAAACTGTCGAAGTAGTTAGCATTGAGCGAAAAGCCAAGCGCTTCCAGTTCCGTTACGGCAGTAATTACGTCCTGCCATTTTTCATTATACAACGCTGTTTTTGCCTGCAGGGCTATAACAGCTCCTTTCGATACCCTCCATTTATCTGTATTATCCGAATATTTGGTGTTGGGCAGCAATGGTTTGGCTGCGGCAAGATCTGCACTGATCTGCGCCCATACTTTATCTTTGGTTTCCCTTTTAGCCACACTGTAAGCTTCGGTAAAATTGGTGAGCGGTTTTAATAGCAGAGGAACATCACCAAAGTTATTTACGAGGTCGAAATAATAAAAAGCCCTTAAAAAATATACCTCTGCCAGCAACCTGTTTTTAAGTGTTTCACTAATTCCGGTTTTTGTTCCTACAGCGGGATCTGTGAGATAACTGATGGCTGTATTGGAACGTGAAATTCCTTCATAATCGTAGCTCCACTGGCCATTGAATCCCTGGTTGGTAGCAGTGAAGTTGAAAGAAGAAACATTATCCATCCAGGCCTGGTCGCCATCAGGATTCCATTTCTTTTGTACATCATCGGATGCCATGTCCTGCAAAATATAATCATTGCGAAAGACGGTTCCAAGATCCCATCTCCACTGTCCCAACAGGTTTAGTGTATTGGAAAGCATTTTATAAGAAGAGGTGACGGAAGTAGTCACGGTATTAATAGTAGGGTCGGTATTTATCTGGTCAGGAGTAAGAAGGCCTATCGGATCTTTATGCAGTTCCTTTTTGCATCCACTGTTTGTCAGAAGCAGTAACAGTGCAATCGTTTTGAATAGCGGTTTCATAATTTTTTTATTTACAGTTGAGTTAAAATCTTGCATTAATTCCAAATAAGAACGCTTGTGATTGCGGATAAGTTCCCTGATCCATAAGATTGGTGGTTTCGGGGTCTAAGCCGGTATATTTTGTAACAGTAAACAGGTTTTGCGAAGAAACATATATACGTATGCTTTGGATTCCTGGTTTTGTAAATGCAGGTAATGTATACCCAATTTCAAGGTTTTTAAACCGGAAGTAAGAAGCATTCTCCACAAAAATACTTGACTTTTTACTGCTTCCGTTATCATTAAAAGTAGAACGTGGAATGGTATTGCTGGTGCCCGCCCCATGCCAGCTATTCAGCACCTCGATGCTGTGATTGAAAGGACGGCTGTCATAGTCTGTTATCTGTTTACCGTCGTTGTACCGGTTTACTCCGCCAACACCCTGGAACAGAGCGGAAAGATCGAAGCCTTTATAGCCTGCCGATAAATACAAACCATAAGAAACCTTTGGTATTGAATTACCCAGGTAATCCCGGTCTTTATCATTGATGATTCCATCACCATTCAAATCCCTGAATTTGATATCCCCTGGTTTGGCAGCAGGATTAGCTGTTCCATTGAGATGGGTGTTGATTTCCTGCTGGGTTTGATAAATACCCTCCATTACGTACCCGTAATAAGACGCAAGTGAGTGCCCTGGCTCTGTTTTGTAAATGTCTCCGATAATACTGGGAAGGTTCGGATGTAATTTTTCCACCCTGTTGGTGATCGTGCTTATATTACCGTTGATACTGTATCTGAACACCCTGCTGCTGTTTTTGTAAGTAAGTGCTACTTCAATTCCTTTGTTGCTTACTTCTCCGGCATTAATAATAGTGGGTGATACATTTCCCACCAGGGAAGGTAAAGATATGGGCAGTAAAATATCTGAAGTCTTTTTATTAAAGTAATCAACAGAAAGATAAATCCTGTTTTTCAATAATCCTACATCAAGACCAACATTTCCCTGCGTAGTGGTTTCCCATTTTAAATCAGGATTGCCATAGCGTGAAATCAGGTATTGGTCACCTGATCTTGTCAGCAATGTCAGATAAGAATAATTTGCTATTTCCTGGTTGCCTAATTTACCTTCGCTTGCTCTTAATTTAAGATCTGATAACCATGTTACATTCTGCATAAAGTTTTCGTTAGAAATCCGCCAGCCTGCAGAAACGGAAGGGAAGTAACCCCACTGGTTGTTTTCACCAAACCTGGAAGAAGCATCGGCTCTTAAGCTACCGGTAACCAGGTATTTTGAATTGTATGAATAAGTGGCCGAACCAAATAACGAAAACAATGACCATTCTGCCGCAGAACCCCCGTTATAAAGATCTGTAGTGCCACCGTAATCGATGTATTGAAAAGATGGATCGGTGAAGTCGAATCTTTGCCGGGAAGCTCCTATTGAATTGGAAGAATTCTTGATAAACTCAGTGCCGATTAAAGCATTGATAGCATGCTTGCCAATACTCTTGTTGTAATTTAATGTATTATTCCAGGTTATGGTAGTTTCCTGTCCCCTGTTTTCATTGAGCGAAGTGGGACGGTTCTGGCGGCCTTTTCCCTGGTCGATAGCGTTTCCGCCGCCGTTGTCGTCGCCAAAGTTTTTGTTGAAAGCCTTGTTGTGCGTTAAGTTCAGGTCAATGCCCACGTTGGTTCGTAATTTCAGCTCTTTATCTTTTAAGAAGGCATATTCTGCATAGAGTGTTCCGAATGTTTTATATAAGGACCTCTTGTCATTGGTGAAGTAAGCCAGCGCAACCGGATTGGAGCTGAATTCGAAGATATTCGCGTTATTGTCCCACGGCTTTTTATAAAATGGCAGATCGGTGAAAGGGTCTGCTGCAGAATAAGTTGGGTCGCTTTTATCTTTATACACCGGTATCACCGGCGGTCTTATCAAAGCATGACGAATTACACCAGGCGCATCTCCGCTTGAGGAAAGTTTATCCTGATCAGAATAAGACAGTTGAAGGTTGGTTCCTACGGTAAAACGATCGGTCATATTTGCGTTTACATTTGCCCTGAAATTGAGACGCTGAAATTTATCGTTATCAAAAATCACAATTCCGTCCTGTTTATAAGCTCCTCCGGAGATAAGGTATTGTACTTTATCTGATCCGCCGCTTGCCGATAATTGCAGGTTTTGCGAATGTCCTGTTTCAAACAGTTCATGCAGCCAGTCGGTATTTGCCAAACCTCCCTTATTGATAGCCGCAGTATACGGATTTGTTCCGGTGTAGCCTGAATTGTTCCATGCTTCTTCTGTTTTGCTCATATACTGGGTAGCATTGAGCAATTTCGGCAGATTGGATGCCTTTTGAATACCATTGTAATAGTTGACTTCAATATTAGACCGTCCTTTTCTTCCGCTTTTAGTGGTGATAACGACAACGCCGGCAGAAGCGCGTGATCCATAGATAGCCGCGGCTGACGCATCTTTAAGTACGGTCATGGATTGTATGTCGGAAGGAGCTAAAAAGCTGATATCCCTTGACGGTACACCATCAATTATAAATAAAGGACTGTTGTTGCCGATAGTACCTTCACCGCGGATACGTATGCTGATGGCATCACCGGGCGCTCCGGTGCTCTGCGTAATCTGAACGCCTGCAACCTGACCCTGCAGGGCCTGTGCAACGTCAGATACTCTTCGTTGCTCCAGATCACCCATATTAACGCTGGCCACGGCACCTGTGATGGAAGACCTTCTCTGAGAACTATACCCCACAACCACCGCTTCTTCCATATTGGCAGCTACAGACACAAGAACAGCTTTAATTGCGGCTCCGGTATAACTAACAGTTAACGGCGTAAAACCAATACTTGAAATTTCAAGTATCCTGGCAGCATTGCCATTCAATCTGATTGTAAAGTTTCCTTTTGCATCAGTAAAGGCACCATTGCTTGTTTTCTGTTGCACCACATTGGCATTCTCAACAGGATTTCCCTTATCATCTGTAACCCTTCCCTGTACGATATCCTGGGCAAAGCTTACCTGGTAAAAAAGCAGGCAAACCAATACGCTCATAGCAAGTAGCAATTTCTTCATAAATAAAAATTAATGTTTTAAAAAAATGGTTTTGTGTCTGGTTCTATTGATGCTTTAATAACAACAGAATTTCTAATTATAAATTCTGTTAATAAAGCAAGTGATTCAGTTGGAGCTTACCAACCGGATCAGCCAAATCGCTTATTAGTTTCTATTTTCAAGGGAGTTTGGAATCCCAAAAGTAATCTTCCGCTCTTATTAAAATAACTTTAATGATAAAATTAGGGTGTTCCGCATGGATTATAAATTGCAGACCGGAAGTTAAGCCGTTCAAAAGTGCCGTTATACCTTCGTACAGTTTTCGAAAGCAAAAGGCTGACCTAGCGAAGCTCATTCGCTTCGCTGGTTTAAATGGCTGGATCTTACAATGCGGGATCAACCTTATAGGTCTAAACGCAGTGTCTGGCCGTTTATAAGATATTAAATTGAAAGTTATTCATGCAACCAGTGATAAGTTAAGTATGAATTGACGCATTGGATTGTAAGTGCTTTTTAACCACAAAGGGCACAAAGGAGGAAACACAAAGGTCACAATGAGAGGCTTTGTGCCCTTTGTGTTTCCTCCTTTGTGCCCTTTGTGGTTAAAAGAACTGGTCGTATGGCTGAGATGCATCACGTCAGTTTATGATTAACTTAACACTAGGGGCAAGCTCCCGCTTTTAGACCTATTAAGTTGATCTCACCATGTAAGGTCCAACCATTAAAACCTTATAGGTCAGACAAGTCGTTTACAAACATTCTTAGCCAGGCATTTCGCTATTTTACCCTGATACCCTATATTTACAGTTCCAAATGAAACTGCTACTTACATTTTTTATTTTTATATGTTTTGATCTGTTAGGTGGGCAACGATCTGTTGTTACAGATATTCATCGCTTCAACGCTTATCATCCATCAGCTCTTCAGCTTTTAAAAACAAACGCAGTTGCAGGCGAACGCTTTCTTTTTACACATCCTATCGACATACCCGGCGACGATGAATTACCCGCTTTCGTAGAAGAAGACGATGAAGAGAACAACAGAAAATGCAAATCATCTACCGAATCTTTTTCCACATGCTGCTATGCATTTATTACTTCTTATCCCTGCAGAGACCTTACAAACCGTCTTTACATTCACAGTTATTTATCCCATATAAGCTCCTGTAAATACATTGCACAAAGAGTGTTGAGAATTTAATAGTATACTTCCGCTGTTCCTGTCTATGGGCCTCATTACGGTTCAGCGCTCAACTGTTACTCCACGATTATTTATATGCTAACAAATAGGTTTTTTCAATAGCGTCTCATCGTTTAATTTTTCCCCAATACCATGAACAAAGTTGTTATGATTATGGGCTTGTATGCCATGTTGTGCAATACAGGCTGTAAGACAAAAGTACAGGCAAAGGAAGAAACCGCTAAGTATGCGGTTACCACCGGCTTAAAAATCGATACTTCATTTGCCAAGGACTATGTTGCACAGATCCGGTCTGTCAGGAACATCGAGATCAGGGCACTGGAAAAAGGGTTCCTGCAAAATGTTTACGTGGATGAAGGCCAGTATGTAAAAGCCGGACAGCTTCTATTTAAGATCATGCCTAAAGTTTTTGAGGCGGAACTGCTTAAAGCCGAGGCTGAAGCCACTGCCTCATCCATTGAAGTAGAGAATACCAAACTACTGTCGGATAAAAACATCGTTTCCAAAAACGAGCTGGCAATGGCCGAAGCAAAATCAAGCCAAGCAAAAGCCGAGGTGGCGCTTGCAAAAGTACATTTGTCATTCACC
>CAXTDO010000078.1:0-13056 GCA_964242315.1 uncultured Flavihumibacter sp. | reverse complement strand
GAGGTGCCTCTGCGTTCCCTGTGTTTCCTTTCCTCTGTGCTCTCTGTGTTTAAAAAACTGCCCGGACGCCTGAAAGGTATCAATACAAAAACCATATAATGTCCGATAGAAATTATATCAGAATTGGAATTGCCGGTCCGGTAGGATCAGGAAAAACTGCTCTTATCGAACGGCTTACCCGCAAAATGAGCATCGAGTACAGCATCGGCGTAATAACCAATGATATTTATACCAGGGAGGACGCCGAGTTCCTCACACAAAACAGCCTTTTGCCCGCCGAGCGGATAATTGGAGTAGAAACGGGAGGCTGCCCGCACACGGCCATACGTGAAGATGCCAGTATGAATCTTGAAGCGGTAGAAGAAATGGCCCGGCGTATTGCCGGACTTGAAATAATATTTATCGAAAGCGGAGGTGATAACTTGTCTGCTACGTTTAGTCCTGACCTGGCCGATCTGTCCATTTTTGTAATTGATGTTTCAGGAGGAGATAAGATTCCCCGCAAAGGCGGACCAGCAATCACCAGATCCGATCTACTGGTAATTAACAAAACCGACCTGGCTCCTTATGTAGGCGCCAGCCTGGCGGTAATGGAACGAGATGCAAGAAAAATGAGAAATGGCAGTCCGTTCGTTTTCACCAACCTGATGAACCTCGAAGGCCTTGACCTCATCATAACCTGGATTAAGAAGTATGCTTTGCTGGAAGATGTTAAAGAACCCGCCTTGTGGCATTGACATCGGAAGTGCACATAGTACTGGTAAACAAACACGGCACTACGGTGTTGCGTAAAGCCTACTGTACACAACCGTTTAAAGTAATAGATGTTACCGAAAATCGTAAAGAAAGGATCATAAGGCTGATGTTGATGACTTCCTCGCCGGGAATCTTGGATGGTGACGATTACAATATCACCATTGAACTGGAAGCAAACTGCGCTTTTGAATTGCAAACGCAATCATACCAGCGTTTGTTCAGCATGAAGAATGGAGCGTCGCAGCAGTTGCGGCTGCATTTGCAAAAAGATGCTTATTTTAAATACCTGCCTCATCCAGTAGTGCCCCATGAATCGTCGGACTTTGTGGGCCACAGTAAAATATTTTTGTCTGAAAATTGTACACTAATTTGGGGAGAAGTGCTTACCTGTGGCAGAAAATTGAATGGAGAAATTTTCCGGTTTACCCGTTATCAGGCTATTACCGAAATCTTTCTAAATGGCAGATTAGTTATTAAAGAGAATCTTTTTATAATGCCCGGGTCAATACAGCTCGATGGCATCGGACAACTGGAAGGGTTTACCCACCAGGCCACGTTGATCCTCCTTGACGAAACGATTTCGGTTAAAGAGTTAATCAAACAGGTATCTGACTGGTTAAAGGAGCAGCAGCATATAATGTATGGTATAACAAGCGCCCCTGTGAACGGAATCATTATCAGGCTGCTTGGAGATAAGTCCGAACAATTATATGACTGTTTAAAAACAATTGCGGCAATCGGCTTTGCCCCCATGAAATCGATAACATTATAAATAACAAATCATTTCATCTGAACTTCAAATATTAGTACTTGCGGCCACAGCAGTTGCCTGCCTTCATACTGTTACAGGTCCGGATCATTACCTGCCTTTTATTGCGTTGTCAAAAGCAAGAGGCTGGTCATTCGGCCGCACACTCGGATGGACGCTCTTGTGCGGGTGCGGACATGTATGGAGCTCTGTACTATTAGGTTTAGGCGGCGCGGCGATTGGCTGGTCGTTATCAAAAATCACATGGCTTGAGACGGTCAGGGGTGGATTGGCCGGCTGGGCGTTACTGGTATTCGGACTGGCCTACAGCATCTGGGGTTTTGTCAAAGCGAGGCCCCACAAGCATTTCGACTTATATGAAGACGGGAAGATCTACGTATACGAGCACAAACACGGAGAACTGGTACTACCCTCCGAAAAACATGTAGTAACACCGTGGGTACTATTCATTATCTTTTTGTTAGGTCCCTGCGAACCAATGATTCCTCTTTTATATTTTCCTGCAGCAAAAAGTTCCTGGATGGGTATGTTTCTGCTGATTGCCATCTACACATTTTTTACGCTTGCCACCATGCTTTTTATGGTGATGGCCGGCTATTACGGATTTTCATTTTTAAAAACAGAGAAACTGGAAAGATATGTTCATGCTCTGGGAGGGGTAACGATTTTTATCTGCGGTGCAGGGATGGTTTTTATGGGGTGGTAGTGGTTTTGAATTGTGATTTAATTGATTCTGTGATGGACTATGATTGTCTCCACCTCATAGTCCATCACAGAATCAATTAAATCACAGTTCAGAAACTTCTCTCACAACAGTCGCCGTAATATATCCATAAGGCTCATCAGTAGCCATAAAAATTTCATTACCGTTATCAATGCCGAATTGTTCGAGGTTGAAAAGGATATGGTGTTTGTTGGGCATTTTAAAGCTGATCTCTTTCACAACATCATGCTTTTCCAGCACTGCTGCTCCCATTGCATACATGGTTTGCTGGAGCGATAAACTTTTATGATCGGCAAATACCCGAAGCATATCGGTACGTATACTTTTATAAAGCGCAGCATAATTTAATTCAGAGGAATCATACATCCAGCTCACTTCGCATTGCGTTGCAAGAATCCGGTCGTTCGTTTCTTTCAACGTAGTGTACTGATCCCTGATATAATTTTCAAATCCCGAATCTGCAGTCTTTACGATCAGGAGGTTGTTGATACCTGCTGTAACCCATACTCCGCCGGCATCTTCTTCAATGAGTGTTGTATGTGTTTCGGCGCCGCTGCCAACAAATGCGGATGGATGAGGCGTGCCATCAAAAGCCATCCTTGTATACAGGTGTTCTGTGATACCAATGGTAACAGCAGTTACCTGTTTATTATTTGATAAAAAATGATGCGAAAGCTGCCTGCCAAAATCTTCGATACTGCCTGTCAGATGCTCTTTTGCCAAAACGTATACTGTGTTTTTCTGGGTATCGGTGGGTAATAATGTAGAATTATCTCCAAGCGTATGGGCCGTTTCAAAATCACCCTGAAGAGATACGTTTACAGATAGTTGCCTGAATTCGTTATAATCCGGATGTCTGATGATTCTTGAAAGATTCACCGCATTTTTACCATAAGCGTTCCTGCCCAGTTTTATCTGCATATTACTTATTTGTGCTCATTATAAGCTGTCAGCTATCAGGTATCAGCCGACAGGATTAAGACCTTTGAAAAGTTATTCAGAAATAACCTCTCAAAACAGATTTTGTTCTAAGCTGATAGCTGACGGGCTGACAGCGATTATGTTCCAATATATAAAATAGTGTTCTACTTTTACTCAATAAGTCCTGATAAATGTTTGATCTGGCTATCAAAAGCAACAAGGTAGTTACTCCTGCCGGCGTTCGGCCCGCTACGGTTTTGATTTATGACGGCGTCGTTAAAGATATTATTGAATTATTAGGTACAGACTTCAATTGCCAGACAATAAATCTGGGAGAAAAGGTATTGTTCCCCGGAGTAATTGATACGCATGTGCACATCAACGAGCCCGGCAGAACGGACTGGGAAGGCTTTGAAACAGCCACCCGAGCAGCGCTTGCCGGCGGCATTACTACACTGGTAGACATGCCTTTGAATGCATCACCCGTTACAACAACTGTTGCGGCGTTTGAAGAAAAGCTCTCATCGGTAAATAACAAATTACATACAAACTGTGGATTCTGGGGCGGTATCATCCCAGGCAATGAAAGTGAAATAGAAGGATTGATCAAAAAAGGAGTGCTCGGATTTAAAGCGTTCCTCACTCACTCTGGCATTGATGAATTTCCAAATGTTACAGAATCAGACCTGCGGCTGGCTATGCCTGCCATTGCAAAACACCACCTGCCCTTACTGGTACATTGCGAACTTACCAACGGCGATAACAAACCTGCAAATGGCGACCCACGTTCCTATCAAAACTACTTAAAATCCCGACCTGAATTCTGGGAAGATGAAGCCATTTCTATGATGATACATCTTTGCAGGGAATTTAACTGTCGGGTGCATGTTGTTCATCTATCATCTTCGTCTTCCATAAATCAGATTAAGCAAGCAAAAGATGACGGGTTACCACTTACAGTTGAAACAGGACAGCACTACCTCTATTTTAATGCGGAAGATATCGGCGACGGACAAACGCAATATAAATGTGCGCCTCCCATCCGTGAAAGAACCAACAATGAAATGCTATGGAAGGCTTTAAGGGAAGGCATCATAGATTTCGTGGCTACAGATCATTCACCCGCACCGCCGGAATTAAAACAATTGCAAACCGGCGACTTTATGAAAGCCTGGGGCGGCATAGCTTCCCTGCAATTTGCATTGCCTGTTTTATGGACGCTGGCAAAAAACAACAACGCCTCGCTTAACGACCTTGCGCTATGGCTTTGTGAAAAACCGGCCATACTAGCCGGACTGCAAAACAACAAGGGCAAAATTGAAAAAGGCTTTGATGCAGACCTGGTAGTGCTTGATGAAGAAAAGAAATTTATGGTTACGGAAAAAATCATTCATCATAAACACAAAATAACCCCCTATCTTAACCACGAGTTATCAGGCGTGGTGGAGCAAACCTTTCTTGCAGGAGTGAAGGTATTTGATCATGGCTCCTTCACGCAGTTAAATAAAGGCAACATTATAATTCATTAGCGCCATGAATGAGCTGGAAGACAGAACGGACAAAGTACTTGCAAGGATCAACGAACTGGCAGGCTATAGCGAAGACGAGGAATGTTTAACCAGAACGTTTGGTTCCGGCGCTTTTATAGAGGCAGGCAATAAAGTGTTTTCATGGATGCAGCAAGCCGGCCTCGAAACGATTATTGATAATATCGGCAATATAAGAGGCAGGCTGCTTTCAACAAACGGGAATGCTAAAACGTTTGTCATTGCATCGCATATCGACAGCGTGGTAAATGCCGGAAAGTTTGATGGTCCACTGGGTGTAATGATGGGATTAGATCTTGTTGAATATGTGATAAAATCAAAAGCTGCCATCCCATTTCATATTGAATTAATTGCCTTCAGCGATGAAGAAGGCGTGCGGTTTCACAGTACTTTTCTGGGAAGTAAAGTGGTTGCAGGAACTTTTGATAAATATCTGTTGAATAAAAAAGACAGCTCAGGAATATCCGTTAAGGATGTAATTCAGTTAATGGGCAAAGACCCCGGCAAACTTAACGAAGATGCGATCTCCGGGCATGAAATAGCAGGATATTTTGAAATACATATCGAGCAGGGCCCGGTGCTTTTTGAAAAGCACATACCGGCAGCTATTGTCAACAGTATTGCCGGACAAAGAAGAATTGAACTGAGCTTTACAGGTTTTGCAGGGCATGCCGGTACCGTACCGATGGATATGCGCAATGATGCCTTATGCGCCGCCGCTGAATGCATTTTGGCAATTGAAGAGTTGGCTATTTCGCAACCTATGCTGGTGGCTACGGTTGGCAGGTTAGACATCCTTAATGCAGCCAGCAATGTTATTCCGGGGGAGGTTGTTTGCAGTCTTGATATTCGTAGTAACGATGAAACGCTATTGGTATCTGCTGCCGAACAGTTGCGAAAGAACTTTGAAACGGTGTGCAACAAGCGTACTATCGATTTTAAATGGAAACTCATCCAGTCAACAAAACCGGTTGCCTGCGACCAACGACTAAACCGGTTATTACAGGAGGCAATTACAGACGCGGGTTATGAAGTGATACAACTGGTCAGTGGCGCCGGACATGATGCAGTGGCTATCTCTGAAATAGGACCGGTAGCTATGATGTTTGTAAGATGTTTTAAAGGAATCAGTCATAACCCCCTGGAAAATGTTGAACCTGCTGACATTAAAGCGTCACTTTTAATAACAGAAAAATTTATTGACAAACTCATTTCAACTTACAATCAGCAATAATGGAAATTTCAGCGCTTACCAGATCAGTTGTAAAATCAAATCATGCGGTGATCAGTCCGGATGGTTATATTAATAGTAACGTGCCGGGCTGGACCAACTGCACCGTTAACGTAATCATTAACGAACAGATGGGCGCCCATCTTTGCCAGACATTGATTACATTCAACAAAGGCGGACAACTAACAGGAAGCTGTATCGACTCACAGATATTTTTTTATGTGGTGAAAGGACAGTGCACCGCCGATATTGATAGCAAAGAAAAAGTGCTGACCATCGGTCAGTATGTTTATATACCGGTAGGCCATGAGTACATTTTTGATTTACCCGAAGAAGGCACACAATTACTCAGCTTTCACAAAACATATCAGAAGCTTGAACCATATGAAACACCACCGGTAATTTTTGGTGACGCCGCTAAAATAAATGCCCCAACTTACCTGGGCGATCCGTCTTTACGATTACAGGTTTTGTTGCCCGAAGAACTGTCTTTTGACATGGCGGTAAATATTTTTACCTATGATCCGGGTGGCCACCTTCCTTTTGTGGAAACACATATCATGGAACATGGACTGATGTACCTGCAGGGACAGGGAATTTATATGCTGGACCATCAATGGTACCCTATAAAAAAAGGAGATTCAATCTGGATGGCGCCTTACTGTGCACAGTGGTTTACTGCAATGGGTAAGGAGCCGGCCGTGTATATCTACTATAAAAACATCAACAGGTTTCCAACAAAAATTTAAATTAAGAGCTATTGCATGGCGCTGCACGAATTAAATGCTTTGAATAAAACGCAATTAAAAGAATTGCTTGGCAAATGTTGCGGTTCATCCCAATGGGTGGAGCAACTATCTTCCCTTTTTCCGTTTGCCAATGAAGCAGCATTATTTAAAAAGGCGGCCAGCACCTGGTATGCATGTAATGAGAACGACTGGCTGGAAGCTTTTACGCATCATCCCAAGATAGGTGATATGGCTTCCTTAAAACAAAAATTTGCGTCAACAGCAGAATGGGCAGCCGGCGAGCAGGAAGCAGTAAAACACTCGTCAGACAGGGTTTTACAAGCCCTGTCGCATGCCAACAAAATGTATGAGGAGAAATTTGGCTACATATTTATAGTATGTGCAACCGGCAAAACGGCAGAGGAAATGCTCCAATTGCTAACAACAAGGCTTCATAACAAACCGGAAGATGAGATACAAATAGCCATGGAAGAGCAACATAAAATAACTACAATCAGAATAAAAAAATTGTTACAATCATGAGCCAGATAACCTCCCACGTGCTGGATACCTCAAAGGGAAAACCTGCTGCCGGCATTCCTGTTATTTTATTTCAGCAGGACAATGATGACTGGATAGAAATAAGCCGCAAACATACAAACATCGATGGCAGGATCACTGACTTTCTTACTACGGATCTCTATCTGCAAATGGGCGTTTATAAAATAAAATTTCTCACAAAAAAATATTTTGATTTCTTATCCATACCAACCTTTTATCCATTTATAGAGATCATCTTCGAAATAACCGGCAACGAACATTACCATGTTCCACTGCTCCTAAATCCCTTTGGTTATAGCACTTATAGGGGATCTTAGTTTTAATAATTAATCATTAAATCACATGCATTTCTCCTTTAAAGACGACAGAAAAGATTCTTTGCTGAAGGAATTGAGGACGGCTAATCTTGATTTTCAGCGAAAATATCCTGGTGATAAGCCAGACAGGCAGCCGGTGCATACCGTTTATGGAGGAGCCAATCTCTTTTCATCCGACACTTGCATGAAGATGGGGGAGGTGGCGTTGAAAAGTCTGCAGACCTATGCTCCCAATTTTGTGGTACTTGCAAAGATTTTAAAATTGCGCGGATACGAATACTTTCCTCATCTGCAAAAAGATATCGAGACGCTCACCATAAGATTGGATAACATGGATGAGGCTGAAAGAAAAAAAGAACATGCCTGGTTGTCTTACACAGTTTATAATAAATTACTGCGTAAGCTGAACAAAGAAGCCGTTGAAGATTTCAGGATTGACTTCGAAGACGGCTTCGGCAACAGGCCGGATGAAGAAGAAGACGCCACTGCAGTACATACCGCCACAGAACTGGCAAAAGGCATGCAAAACAAAACGATCGCTCCCTTTATCGGCATCCGGATAAAGCCTTTCACTGAAGACATGGTGCATCGTGGCGTTAGAACTATGGACCTCTTTATTACAACACTACTTCAAAAAACAAACGGCGTGCTGCCCGATAACTTCGTGGTGATGTTACCGAAAGTAACCATTCCCGAACAGATGACCACGATGGTAAGACTGCTGGAAATTCTTGAGCAGGAAAACAAACTTGAATCCGGAAGCCTGAAAATGGAAACCATGGTAGAAGCCACTCAAATAATCATGGACGACGAAGGACGCAATCCCCTGATGCGTATTATTAAAGCCAGTGAGGGCCGTTGCATTGCCGCTCACTTTGGAACATATGATTACACGGCATCCTGCGGCATCACCGCCAGGTACCAGACGATGGATCATCCCGTTTGCGATTTTGCACATCATGTTACCAAAGTAGCACTCGGCGGAACAGGTATTTTTTTATCTGATGGCGCTACCAACGTAATTCCTGTCGGACCGCACCGGGGTGAAAATTTAAGTCATGAACAGGTATTGGAGAACCATGAATCGGTGCATCAGGCATGGATAAAAGGTTTTAATCATACTACGCACTCACTGATCAATGGCTTCTACCAGGGGTGGGATCTTAATCCGGCGCAGCTTCCCATGCGGTATGCTGCCACCTATAATTTTTTTCTAAGCAGCTTTGATGATGCGGTGTACCGGCTGAAAACATTCGTAGAGCGGGCTGCCATCTCAACATTAACGGGAGATATCTTTGACGATGCTGCCACCGGGCAGGGTTTGCTTAACTTTTTTCTAAGAGGTATCAATTGTGGCGCCATCACCGAAGAAGAAGCACTGACTACCGGGTTAACGATGGATGAAATTAAAAGCAGGTCATTTTACAGGATATTGAAAGAGCGAAGGGGATGATTTTTTAACCACGGAGGAAAAGCCGAGGTAGCACGGAGGAGCCTCCTCCGTGCTACCTCGGCTTTTCCTCCGTGGTTAAAAAAATTACGGAAGCCTCTTAAAAAATCCCGATAGCGCGGAAATCTTATCAGTATTAATAAAATCAACCTTAAATTTCATCAACACATTCCAAGCCTCAACATTATCCGGTGCATCCCAAAAACGTACCGGCTTCTTTAGTCCATGCGATTTATAAACAGCAGTTTTTAATACAACAGCATCCGCTTCCGGCAGCATCCCTTTACCATTCCATAATGTATATCGTTTCAGGTAATCGCTCATCATCACAATCTTCGCCAAAGCTTGCTGGCTGTAGGTTTTATTCAATTCTCCATCAAACCAGATAAAAGAAGGGTAGGTTGCAAACGAATCAGGATTTGGTCTGCCACCCGAAATAACAAATTGTAGTGAAGGTGTGTTAGTAAGTTCCGGATATCGTTTAATCGTTTCTATAAATTTGTTGAGTGTGGGAACCGCCGCTGTTTTGATGTCTATCAGTATTTGTAGTTTCTTCGAACTGTTTACATACGGATGGCCATTATTTTTTCTGATACAATCTCTTATGGGAATAAGATACAGGGAATCGAGCCGTCTCTTTTTTGTCAACAATTCTGCCGGAGTGTGAGCTACCAGCAATTCATCGTTCACCAAAAAAATATCGGCTTCGATACTTCCAAAGCCTGCATTATAGGCCTCCCAAAAAGGTTTGGGTTGTTCATAGTCGTTATGCGAATGTGCGTTGGAGGATGAATAGGTGTTCGGTTGAGCAGTAACCTTTAAAGTGCTTATAATTAATAAAGCGGTCAACAATTTAATCATGGTTCGAAAGTAAGCATCTTTTTGTCTCTAAACTGTGATTAAATGATTAAATGATGGACTATGATTGAAGACAATTATAGTCCATCATTTAATCATTTAATCACAGTTCAAAAAAGAAACTTAATCAGCCTTAATCTTATCCTTAAAAACCTTTTCGAACTTCTCCAGCTTCGGACGTATCACGTAGTAGCAGTAAGGCTGTGAGCCGTTGTCTTTAAAGTAATTCTGGTGATAATTTTCTGCTGAATAAAAATTTTTATAAGGCTCAATGGCGGTAACGATCTTCTTTTCCCATGAACCGCTATTATCCAGCTCTTCCTTATAGCTTTCAGCTTTTTGCTTTTGTTCATCATTGTGATAAAACACTACACTCCGGTATTGCGGGCCAACATCGTTACCCTGCCTGTTTAATGTGGTAGGATCATGTGTTTGCCAGAACACTTTCAGCAATTCATCATAACTTATAATGGAAGGATCGTAAACAACCTGCACCACTTCAGCATGACCGGTCTTCTTTTCACAAACCTCATCATAGGTTGGGTTCTCTACATGGCCTCCGCTATAACCGGAGGTTACTTTCAAAACACCTTTCAACTGCTGAAATATTGCTTCGGTACACCAGAAGCAACCGGTGCCTAAAGTAGCCGTATCTGTTACCATATCATTGGAACTTATAAAATTCGCCATTTTATTATTATTTTCTTTATGCACACAGGAAGTACTCACATAAACGAGTGTGACTAATAGACTATATACGTTTAATAATTTCATTATATAAACTGCAAGTTAAGGCGAATATGGTACCTCTGGAGGCTTAGGGTTGCAGCTCAGCCCTGATTTAAGACATCGTTAACGTTCCGCCTTTTTTTTGCCACGAAAATGCAAAGGCACGAAGGAACACAAAGGTTTCTGCTCCTTCATTCTTATAACAAAATTTTTTTGACATCCCCCGTGCTAAAAAACCTTTGTGTTCCTTCGTGCCTTTGCGTCTTCGTGGCAAAAAAAACCGAAATTTGCATTTCAAAAAATCTGACTAAGTGAAAGTATTTCGGCAGTTGTTCAATTGGAATTCGACAAAGTGAAAGTTTTACTGGAAGAACATTGTAAAAGTGATTACGCCAAATCAAAAGCGGCGAACCTCAGGATACATACCCTTAAAGATTTCATCGGCACCGAATTGAGGCAAAGCCATGAATACAGGCAATTGCTCCAGCACGGCGTTTATTTTCCCAACGATCTTGTTTTTAATATGTCGAAAGACCTTAAGCTGTTAGGTATTCCCGGTGCAGTGCTTGGTGGGGAACAATTTGTATTGATAAGAAAACTAACCGAAATCATTCAAAACATCTTCCGCTGGTTTGATCCTGAAAGAAGAATCGCTAACGAAGGCATTTCAAAGATTATTGACAGAACTTACTATGAAAAAACCATCCTTCAGATGCTGAATGATGTGCTGGATGAATATGGCAGCGTGCTGGACAATGCTTCTGAAGACCTGCGAAACATTCGCATGAATTTGTATAGAAAAAGAAATGAACTGCGCCGCACCTTTGACCGCATCATTCAGAAGCTTAATAAACTGGGCTACCTGGCAGACATCGAAGAGTCGTTTATAAATGGCAGAAGGGTAGTAGCGGTATTTGCCGAGCAAAAACGAATGGTTAAAGGAATTCTTCACAGCGAAAGCGATACCCGCAAAACATCCTTTATAGAACCCGAAGAAACAACCGATCTTAACAACGAGGTATTTGCCCTGGAAAGCGAGGAAAGCCGCGAAGTATACCGCATCCTGCGTGAACTCACTTCCAAACTTTCCGTGTATGCGCCGCTGTTAACGGAGTATCACAATATCTCCGGTGAATATGATTTCATCCGCGCCAAAGCAAAACTGGCCATCGATATGAACGCGGAATATCCCGAGGTGGTGGATAAGGCGCATGTGCACCTGGTAAATGCCTATCATCCACTGCTATATCTCTATAATAAAAAGTCGGGCAAACCCATCATCCCCGTTTCTGTAACGCTGGAGGAAAAAAACCGCATACTGGTGATCAGTGGTCCGAACGCAGGTGGCAAAACGGTAACTTTGAAAACGGTAGGACTTATCCAGATGATGGTGCAAAGCGGCTTGCTGGTGCCGGTGCATCCTTCTTCCCAGTTGGGTATTTTCAAGCAGTTGATGATCCATATCGGCGACACGCAAAGTCTTGAGTTTGAGCTGAGCACTTACAGTTCTCACCTCAAGAACATGAAGTATTTTATGGAACATGCCAATGGCAAAAGCCTGTTCTTTATAGACGAACTCGGCAGCGGCAGCGATCCCAACCTGGGTGGGGCATTTGCAGAAGTGATTATGGAAGAACTGGCGCGGAAACATTCTTATGGTATCGTTACCACCCATTACCTGAACCTGAAGGTAATGGCTAATAAGGTTCCAGGAATCATTAACGGCGCTATGGCTTTTGACGAAAAAAACCTGCTTCCGCTGTATAAATTAATTGTAGGCAAACCCGGCAGTTCTTACACCTTCTCCATTGCCGAGCGTATCGGACTTGATAAATCACTCATCGAAAAAGCGCGCGCCCTTGTTGATGAAGATCATTTTAGTCTGGATAAATTACTCAATCGTACCGAGCAGGACCTTCAGGTCATCGAATCAGAAAAAAAATCATTAGCGGTATTAATGAAAGAAAATGAGAAGTTAAAAAAGGAGATGACTACCCTCATCAATAAGGAACGGCATGATCAGCAGGTAGAACTTTTAAAGCAGCAAAACAAAATTACAGAAGACAGGATCACCTATCTCAAAGATATGGACCGGAAACTAAAGCAAATGCTGATCACCTGGCGAAACACGGAAGATAAAGACAAAGCGATCAGTGAAATTCAAAATCTGCTGTTCAAAAAAGACGAGAACAAAATCGTAAACAAACTGCAAAAGAAAGTAGACTCGAAATACAGTGAAGTGGGTGGTGACATAAACGTAGGCGACAAAGTAAAGATGAAAAAAAATCACCAGGTGGGCGAGGTGCTGGAAATAAGAGGAAAGAGAGCTGTAGTAAAGATTGGCTTGTTGCCCATGCAGGTGGAGATCAAGGATCTGGTGGTGGTAACGGAGAAAGTAGTCGAAGAATAGCAGCATTATTGTTTTTGAAGCAGGATTCACAGGATTGGAAGAAAATTTTCAGAAT
>CAXTDO010000077.1:1071-13261 GCA_964242315.1 uncultured Flavihumibacter sp. | reverse complement strand
ATCCTGGATCCATCCTCAGAAAATTCTGCCCTGATATATTTTTCATTGGGGAAAGGAGGCTGAAAGGTTTTTACCATCTTATCGCTTTGAACGTCGTACAAGAAGTAATTTCCTTTTGGATAATCCGGGATAAGAATAAATCTTTCATCATTTGAGAACACATATCTTGGCGTGTAAAACAATGTGGGCATTTCAGTGATCAAAGGAGCGATCTTTTTGACCTGTTTGCCTGACCGGATTTCCCATAGGATGAATTCACCTACATCATTATACCCATACAAATAATTGTTGAAATGGGAGAACATAAAATGAGTGGTAATATCATTGCTGAAACCGGATTGAACTACCACAGAAGGGAAATTGCTTTGTGCGGCTGACCAATGACAGGCAACAACCAGCAGGAAAGAAAATAATAAGTTCCTTTTATTCATGTAAGCAGTTTTTACTGATAATAATACCAAGATATTTTCGGTTGAATAGCGCTGCATCTACTAATCCATAGTAAGCGTTGAGATAATTCACCAACTGGCTGACTTGTTCCTTATTTACATTTTTTGGATCTTCAGGAAGATCAAGTGCTTTAGCTATAATACATAATTCAGGTAAGACAGCACTAAACTGAGAGATTCTGATATTGATGTTAGATACAAAAAAGGATTTGCTCAACTTAGTTTGATAAAAAAACAATTTTGCATTTAGTATTTCCGTGTTACCGGTTTCTTTCCCATCTACAAGCATCAGACGCTGATCGAATGAAAGATAAAGTAACGGATAGCTTTTTTTCCAGGGAATCTTTTTGTTGATTTCTTCTTGCCCTTTTTTGTAAGCAAGATAAAAAAAGTTGGATGCCGTATCAGCGAAATAGGTTTGACTAACTTCAACCAGCAACGTGTCAAGAACCATCAGTGGCCTGGCCTGGTTACTGAATGGTTTAAAAAATGCTTCAGCTTCCATTTCGTTTGATATAACCCCTCCACGGCTTTTCAGTTGTCCTACTGTTTGCGTTGGCAGCAATCCGTTCCTGAGCACTGACCAGAACTCAGCACTTTTTTGTGTCCGGTTACTAAAGTCCGATTCCTGTTTCACAGTAAATGTGCCTCCTTTTCCTGCAAGCCGGATTACGGTGTTCGGAATTGTAAAATGAATTTTATCATCAGGGTATAATTTTAATCCCCGGGTTATCTCAATGTTTACATTATCACGGAGCGCCAATGCTTTTCCCTGAATATTTGTAACAAAATAACTATCAGCCTGAGTAGTTGCCAGAGATATCATTATTATAAGCCAGTACATACTATTGAGATTTGTGGTTTGAAATCAACCATCCATGAAAATTCCGGTAGGTAAACGGCTTGTTCCGGAACCACATCCTGCCTTCCCGGACCAGTTCTACCACAGTAAGCCAGAGAGATAAAGCTATAACCTCGATGGTTTTATCGAACAGGAAATAAGATACCAAAGAAAATACCAGAAGCAGTCCAAAATTAATCAGCTCCTTTCCCAACGCCTTTCCAAACAAAACTACCAACCAGTCTTCTGTCGAATCAATCATCTTCTGCACTTTTTTCCCGGCACCGTAAAAACTAAAATAAGACAGGATTGCAAAAGACGTAAACAGATATAACACCCAAAGGAAAGTAACTGAATTTTGTGCATTTACGAAAGAAAGGAATATATTCAGCAATATCAATGCACCCGGCATTAGTTCAATGGATGTTTTATGCATGTCGTTTTCAAAGTCACCTATCACAATAATTTTATTTTGTATCAGTTCCTGGTTTGCTTTGCTGTCCTGATAACTTAACAGGGAATTAAAGTCGGTGAGTGTATATAATCTCGAAACTTCATTCGTTTGTAATAAATCATTACTCCTGATCTGGCAATCTACGGTTATATTATTGAGGTAATAACAGCTTTTATGATCAAAACGGAGAAAATCTCCTTTGGAAGCAAGGCGTATTCCTTCAGTAGACTCTGCCATGAATAACGGAAGGCTTTTTTGCCCGTCTGCAGCAACCAGCCTGAATTTCAGGAGTTCATCCGAAAGATGTTCGTTATTACTGATATATGAATATTGCACCGGGCCGCCGGGGATGGAATTAAGCCACCTCACCTGCCTGTTTCCAATATCAGATAAATCAAAAGGAAAACCAATGTGATCCATCGAATGTATGGTAACAGCCAGGGAACTGTCGTAAGGTGATGGCGTTTCGAATCCAATATCACATAATACAAACTTGTAACCACCCGTAATATTAATCATCTTAAAACAGGAATCAAGCATATTGCGATCAGTTACTACAAGATTTCTTAAGCTTGAGCTGTCCGTAAGGATAGTCTTTTCATTTGACACGTCTACAAATAAAATATCGTTTAAACCATATTTTGATTTGTAATGTTTACCCAGGAATGTAGTATGCTTTACAGCAGATTGCCATTTGAGTAAAATCCCTTCAATAAACCAGCTAATATCAAGAGAAGTCCATAAAAATAAAAGTGCCAGCATAATTATGGCATGTACAGAAGCATAGCACCATCGTATGAATGTGTTTGTACGAATTAAGTAATATTTTACGCTTTTTATAGCTGTTTAAAATTCCACCATTTGCATCGCAACGATATGCGGAATATAGACGATAATAGTAGAACTAAATATAAATACGAATTTTTACCAGACAATAAAATCTGTAATAAAATTTTCTATTCTTGAAGTAGGAGTTTGTTGCCCTTGCGTCAATTCACTTACCCTGCCCTGGATATACCGGTGTAATTCTGATGCAGAAATACGACCATCCAGATTCAGATCGGCCTTTTGTTCTTTGATGCCGCTAAGCAAACAATAAGTGAACACGCCGTTCTTCCATACGTCTCCTTCAAAAGCCGATTCCACACCACTGGCGGAAGAAATAACTGTAGCGCCTGTAGAACGTCGAAGATCCATGAACAACTCTTTCATCATCTGAAAGGAGTTTTCAAGCCCTGTACGCTTATATGCAACATTCAAATCACCGGCATTACGAAAAGTTATATTACCCGGGCCTTTTTGTTTTTTGACCAGAGATGCTTCCTCATTGTCAATTTCACCTGAATGACAGGCATCTATCAGCAACAGTTTTTGTCTGGCCGGTATATCTTGCAGTAGGCCTTCCAGATCTTCATAAGGAAGCCCTGCATTTTGTGGCTGTTCAAAATTCATATTGTACGTGCCGAGATAATAATCCATAGCACTGTTGATTACTCCATGTCCGGCATAAAATATCAGCACTTGATCGTCTACTTTTGAAGACAGTAATATTTTCTTTATGCCTTGTACAGCACTCCTGGTCACCTGTTCATTTATAAGTACAACCGGAATAATTTTTCCATATCTGGTATTGGTTGCAAAAAGGGCTGCTACATCATTTGCATCTTTACTGGCATAGGTAAGATTATATTTTGGATTTGAGTATTTGCCGGCACCAATTGTAACGATGTACAGATCCGGTTTTCTTTGAGTGCCAGTGTACTCAACCTGAAGCCGTTCTGTGATGCTTGCAATTCCTTTTTCATTCAGTACGGATATCTCAATATCATTACGTCCGTTAGAAAGTTCAAATCCCAGCGTATCGGAAATAATTTTTGTGTTCCTCGATTTCAGGTTGCGTCCTTTTGAGCCAAAATAAGGCACTCCATTTATATAGAAATTCAGCCTGTCCAGCCTGTAAAGCTGATCGGAAGCATTTACCTGCACAGTAAAATGCCTGGATTTGGACTGAAAGGTAAATGACTCGTTTGTTTTTATATTTATCGAAGGAGCATTTAAGGATAATGACTTATTGAAATTGTCAGAAGTTAAACCCATAAGCTTAAGTCGTTTTTCGTAAGCCTTCCTGTAAGCCTCTATTGTTTCTTTAGAAGCGATGCCAATCCTCTCCAGTACAACATCCGGCCTGTTGAACTGCACATCAAATTGTGCAAATAAATAGACATTGTTATTGAACATATAACCGAGGCTTTTCGTTGCATCAAATGAACTCATATAATATCCATCCCTGCACAACATGATCCAGTCTGTTGTATCAATAGAAATAAGCATAACTGTATCTTTCGACAACCTGTTTACCAGCTTCAATGAAGGTCCGTAACCCCTGTTCACAAAACTTTTATCATTATCTATCAGAGGTATCTGAGCTGACAAGGTATTGCTTAGCTCATCTATAGCATCCATCTCTTTACCATAGCGATTGTATAAAGCATTTGAAGAGTCGCGCATCACATGCACCGCTGCACTGAAGGTCTTCTTATACCCTGTTGAAAAATAGTCGCCTAAAAGTATATGTCTTTGATCATTTGAAATAGTGTCTTTTGATTGTATACTGTCAGGGAGGTAGTTCAATACAAAGCCATTTGAAAGATCCCAAACACGAACATTGCTTCTCTCAATCTTTTTGTAATCGGTCCTGATCAAATTGGCAGTATATAGCTGAAAGAGACTATCCTTAACTTTAGAACTGGCATAGGTTACATTTTTATCCGTGGCTTTTGCGGTTAAAAACCATGAGGTATAATCCAGCGAGTCCATCATTTTTTTATAGCTGGCCAACATGTATAGATTGTGATATGTAATCACTTTCCTGTCATCAGCAGTAAATTTTCCCACAGAAAGATTAGTGACTTTTTTATCCATTTTACGTACCAAAAATCCTTTGTTGTCATAAAGCATAAGGTCTGTACTGTCTTTTGTAACAATGTATTCGCCATTTGGAGAGAATCGGACTAAAAAGTCTTTTGTCAGGTTGGGGAGTTTAATACCTGCCGTAACCTGGCGGCTTTGCAAATCCACTATACTGATCAGGTTACCTGTACCTGTAATGCTATACACCAGCAGCGTTTTCCTTGCGGAAAACTCCATTGATTGTACCTGTCCTTCCACATGGCTGTTAAGGATTACAGCAGAAAATTTTGGGATGCCGGTGCTTTTCTCCGATTCATAATGCCAAACCTGAATACCGCTGCCGGAAGCAGTGGCAAAATATGGATCAAACTTCGACGAGCTTACGGCATGTATACCTGCGCCGATACTTACACTACCAAGAGGTTTT
Source organism: uncultured Flavihumibacter sp. (assembly GCA_964242315.1). Lineage (GTDB taxonomy): Bacteria > Bacteroidota > Bacteroidia > Chitinophagales > Chitinophagaceae > JADCRZ01. Next base: position 8,180 of record CAXTDO010000077.1, on the reverse strand, counting down.
GGTACATCATGGCCATAATTCGGGTTCGATAAATTTACATTGTATACCGATTTCTGCAGGTGCCATATATGCAGATTATAACTTGTGTCGCTTTCATCATGTATATTGTTTTGTCCATGCTGATTAGTAATTGTTACAAAGTATGCCGGGTCATTGAGAGGGTAAAAATTGAATTTTGGATAATATCCTCCAGGAAAGTAATAGGCTCCTCCAAATTTCCCCTGTTCCAGGTTCCACATTACCAGTTCATCCTCTTTAGTATAGTAAAATGAGCCGGGCATCATGCTATTTGCCTTGCATACCTGAAAAAGAATATTATGCTTATCATTTGTCATTTCCACATTTTCAGAACCAAAAAATGGCCCCTTTTGCACAATAACATTATTTTTAAAATCATAGATATCATAGTGTGTTGCACCTAAAGACGAGTTGACCGCCGAGCTGCTTGCCACAATTAACTGTTTATCATTCTGAAAAAAATACAGTTTTAAAACATAATCACTCCACTCTATTTTTTTTACCGGAATACCAGTTCTGACATCCCAGATCAGGATAGTTTTGTTCGCAGCGGAAACGATCCATCTGCTGTCGCTGGAAATATCCATACAGGTAATTTCAGCAGTATGCCCGAAAGGAAGAAGGACGTCCGGTCTGCCGGATTGGGATAATACTTCAGGCAGCCTGCTGCAAAGTAGTAACAACAATAGAATTTTATTCATTGCAATAAGGTTTGACTTATCCGGCGACAACTAACACTTCTATGAACCTGTAGCGAATGTTTACTCAATCGAAACAAGGGTGGGAATCGTTTCTTTTTACACCGATAACAATTATTGCGACCTCACAGCCGCTTCACTGTACGTTCGGCTCCTGCAGAACAGATGGTTACCTCGTTCATCACCTTGCCTCTTAAAGCACTTTCTTATGCAAAACTTTAGCATAATGCTGTGCTGTCCGCAATTTTTATGAACCGCGGCACATCACACTTATTTTCGATTGACATCCTTATAACAACTTTTGTCTTCCTTCAGATCAGGAAGCATCATATTCGCCCTTTCCTCTGTTAAGTATTTACAGTACGAATCCAGTCCGCGTCTGTTGTCATAACGTCTAAACACAAATTGAATATAATACGATTTGCCGGCTTCTACATTAAAAGAGATGGATTCGGCTTTAGCCGCGAAAATGGATTCAGACTTAGCTTTGATCTTTTTTCCGGTAACTCTCATATCAAAACGATGCATTCCTGCGGGTACGGAAGTGGTAAAATATCTTTTCTCATCCAGTCTACAGATAAAGTTTGAATCAATAAAAACATTGCAATAATTAGCAGCCATTTCCAGGAGAGATTCTTGCTCCCTTACTGGTAGTCGCATAAAATACACCTTTCCATAGGCGCTGTCGTTTTGAGCGGATACTTTTGAATTCACCATAATACTCAAACAAAATAGTAAAGTAAGATGAATAGTAATGTTACTCATTAAATGTTGGTTTTTAATTATAGAACTTAATATTTATAATTTAATATAAGTCAATTTTTACATTATGAGAATATAAGGATGTAATAAATGTTCAGAAGTAGCCCGGACCTTCATTAAACAGGCTCACTAACGATTATTTCATGGCAAATAGAATAATTTTTCAACCAGTGGAAAGCTAAGTGAGTATGTAAGGAAGATCTTACTAAACAAGCCGGTGGTTGTGAATTATAGAAACCAGTCGGCAGGCGAAATTTTGGCAGCGATGATCCAGCTAAAAGCAGAGCTCAATGCATTGGGGAATGACTTCAACCAGGCAGTAAAGAAGCTCCATATCCTTCATTAAATACCGCAATTTCGAACCTGAGTATTACTCAATGAATCCAGTAAACAATCATTTGATTAATCTCTTTGTGACTGCATTTGAATGATAGGAAATTAAAAAGTAAAATAAGCATATGTTTTTTATTGAAGATGAGGCACGTCAGTTAGTGGATTGTATAATGGATGAAATCATAACTAAGCCGGAGATGGAACATTTAAAAGTAAAAGGTATAGGCGATTTATCAACGATCTCCAGTTGTAATTTCGGCTTACCTTAAAAGCTTATAACTAATTCTTAATGAAGTATCCTATAGCCGTTTTAACGTTCTTGCATATTTTCAACAAAACTTGTATTTTGTGCAGTGTCGGTTGCTAAGACAGTATTATACTAAAGCAATCCCAAATCGCCTGACCTAAGCTATGCGTTTTAGATGGATTTGCTTCCACTTAAAAGAAGTGTATAATTGGGACTAAGGTTAGCGAAGCTATAAAACATATTGAATTTATTAATTATGGAACAGCAATAAATGGATGAAAGTTTATTTTTCGCTTAAAAGTTCAGTTAAAAGAAATGAGTGGTAAAATACGATTTTTTAATTTTAAGTTATTTATTGTTGAGAATTCTAATACCGTTGGAGGTAACGTCTAATAAACTAACTTACTGGCACGAATCAACTGACACCGACAACATATAAAAATATATTATGCAATTACTGGACTTATTTTAATTGTCGGACTTGTTTTTTATATAACAAGTTGTAAAAACAACTCTTCCGCTACCAAAAACATTTCAAGAAAGCAACAAATTCAAGATACAACCCAATTAAGAAGGCTTGACCCTAAAAATAACCCATATCAGGGTCTAAGGAATTTAGCCTTAGGTGCGACATTGGAACAAATTGGTGCAGATTTCCCCGTTGACCAAACGAAAATTTATGGTGTAATTATGGATTGGATTTAGGCGAGGGAACAGCGACCCTTGTTGTTTTTTATCTGGTGACGCAAGTCTATATTTAAGTCAAGGAGGCGGTGTCATTAGAGGTAGCGGACATGACAATGTTAAACAAGCAGCAGTAGCATTTATTACCAAAGCAGAAAAATATTTAAGTAAGACAATTGAAACAGACAATACTCCTCTTCCTGGTAAAGACGGTGTAAAATTCTATTTTCTAACTAATAAAGGAAAATTTGTCGGACAAGAGGAAGTGAAAAACTTTGACAACAACTCTTCCCAGTGGTTGGACTTATTTGAAGAAGGAAATAAATTATTAACAGAAATTAGAATGACTTCTGACATGAAGTAGACTAATCACTGACCAAGAAGAAGAACAAACTGCCAACATAAGGTTTGCTGCTATGCTGGCTGACGAATATCTCATTAACATTTGTTCGCTATCAGCAATGATTTAGACTGACAATGTCGATTCGACTTTTGTAATTAACTTCATCATCAGGAATTTTATTTGTCTTTAGTTCCAAGCTAGACGTTATAAATTCCAGCACAGCAGCAAGCCCCAACGTTAGCTGTAAGTCTTGAAGACCCAACCATATGGCAAAGGAACACGTTAGACAACATTTTATTCCTCAATGTTGCTTGAGAAACTTTTCTGAAAATGAAAAGTTCGTTTTTATTTATAGCAAGACAAACAAAAACAAAGGCTACGCACAAAGCATTGCCAAAACTACCTACCGAGATTATTTTTATGCAATTCCCGAAAAACATTTGAATCGTAATATAAAAGTTGTGAAAGGAAATTCAATTTTAACGGAGCCGACATTAAAACTATTAAAATCATCACCCAATTGGAGACCTGGTTTAAATGGCGGACGACAATTTAACTCATATCGGACTTTAAGGTTGGACATTCTGATTGACAAGAAAGAAAATGTAAAGACGATTAAGTATTATACAACATCATATTTCAGAGACAATGGTTAGACAAAACCTAAAAACAAACGCACAACATTCGGTTGGCAATATGGCGGGGCGATTTTTGGTGTGCTTCCACTGCCCACATAGTGTAAAGCCACCAGCCGGTACTACCATATGGATGTGAGGATGCAGCATGGCCGCCCAACGCTGCCGTGCGACATATTGCAATAGCATTCAGCACACGCAGCTGAAATGGTCGAGGTTGATGCTTTTCTATATAGGCATGACCTTATTATTGCACCACTTGTGCAACCTCAAAGGCAGCGGCTCTCATTACGGCAGGTTATAAAGACTGTCCAGAGGGCTGTGTACCTGTTTTATTTTCACCTGCGTTACATGTAGATATATAATCGTGATGATTAGGTCTGCATGCCCCAGCAGGTGCTGTATACCGTGAATATCTATACCATCTTCCAACAGGTGTGTTGCAAAACTATAATGCAGGGTGTGCATGCTTACCTGCTTTTTAACATTCGTTTTCGGCAATGCCTCGTTAATAATATATTGTATGGAACGCTCCTCCATTGGCTGGCCGGAAGTGTTGCCTTCAAATAAGTATAATTGCGGTTTTGCTGCTTCAAGATATAGCAGCAGTTTTTGAGTAATCAGTTTGGACAGTGGCGCATAACGATCCTTACAGTCTTTACCCTGAGCGAAGCAGTACCTGCATTCGTTGCAGATCCAGGTCGTTTAGTCTTAACATGCGAAGCTCATTGATCCGAAGGCCACTTCCATATGCAAACGACAGTAAAAATTTATGTTTCAAACTGCGTGGCGCTTTAAAAAGTTCCTTGCATTCAGGCTTCGACAATACAACCGGTAACTTCTTTCCATTTTTAACCGGTGGTATCTGTATGGCCTTTTCTTCCATATCAAAAAGCCTGAACCAGTACCTCGATGCAAACACAGCATGTTTAAAATAAGTAAGAGAACACTGCTCATGTGTCATCATCCCGTACAGATAAGCATTGATCTCATCGACAGACACCTGGTGAGGACACCGGTTAAAATGAAGCGACACATAAGCCAGGCTCGGGCTGTAGTTTACAATAAGGCTCTTGCTGCTTTGGTTAATGGTTACCTTTTCTATAAATTTACCATATGCAGTTGCAAAACCCGGCACGCCTTTCTTTGCCTGTGATACAACGGTGTTGTACTCTTTTTTGATGGAGTTCATATTTAAAAGTTTACGGTGAACTTCTAAGTTCCATCTTTAAATAAAAGCTAAGGATCAAAGTGCGGAAAAATCGAAATCGCTATATTAACGATGCAGTAGATTTTTACAACTCACTCCAGAAAAGGCGGATTCTTAGTAATCAGCTTAAAAAGGAATCAAAATTAGTAAGAGACGAATCTATGAAGATCCTGGAGGAGTTCGAAAGTTCTTCTGATGAAGATTAGGCAATTTGAGGTATGGATTGCTGATTTGAATCCGCGCGTAGGAACAGAAACGGGTAAAGAAGACCCGTTGTAATAATTCAGACAGATATATTGAATTCTGTTCATCCATCAACCATAATCTTTCCAATTACTACCAATATTCACCCGAATCAGACATCTTGAGGGTACATCTTAAAACAGGAATGGCCGGGCTTAAACAAGATTGTGATATCCTTATTGACCAGATCAGAGCGATTGACACTAAGCGTCTGCAAAAGAAACTAGTGTCATTACCTGACGAAGCAGAAGACAAAATAAAACACAATATTACCATTATTCTTGATCTTCAGAGCCACATCAGCTAACATCTGCATCCGCGTTATGGCCATCCATTCGATCTTAATTCTATGCTAAAAGAAGGAAACATAATCTTAAGACCACTTGGCGACAATGACGCAACGGTTTTAGCTCAACTAGCTAATAACAGAAAAATATGGATTAACGTCAGAGACGTTCTGCCTTCTCCTTACTGTATAGACGATGCAAACAATTTTATAAGTTTGACTCAAAAAGAAAATCCTCAAATGAGTTTTGCTATAGAGTATAACAAACAATTTTGTGGTATGGTTGGCTTAATAGGACAAAGCGACGTATACAAAAAAATTGCAGAGATTGGTTATTGGATTGGAGAGCCTTATTGGAACAAAGGTATCGCGACCATTGCCGTCAAATTATTGACAGAATATGGTTTTAATCAACTTAACTTAATCAGAATTCATACTGGAGTTTTTGAATACAATATTGGCTCTATGAAAGTGTTGACAAAAAACGGTTACGAAAAAGATGGAGTCTTCAAGAAATCAATTTTTAAGAATGGTAAAATTTATGACGAACATCGATTTTCGAAAACATTATAACGGCACACAACATGGGATTTAAGCAAGTGTGGCGAACACAATGTATGATCAGCTATTTGCGGAGTTGATCATTCGTTCGGCCGGAAGGATAAGCCAAACGTCTGTTTGATCAATGAACTTATATTTATAAATTAGGAAGTAGCAATCGAGGGACAGAATACAATTCCCAACTGCCAAAGGCCTTCACGTTATGCGCCTTAGTGAATGAAATACGTAGGATTTATTGGTAAACATCTAAAAGTGTTATTTATTTAATAATGAAATATGCAATACTGTTGTTGATCTGTTTTGCAACAAGTTTAGAGCACATAATGTCACAAAAGGTGAGTGATCATAGGGTGGATTCCCTATTATTACTACTTCATAACTCAAAGTTTCATGTGTCCAGAATAGCAAAAAGTGTGGATTCTACTTTGACATTATATAAAGGAATTGACCGGCGGTTTTGTTTTGCAAACCCTGGTGAGATATTCGACTCAACGGACTTTTCTGAGCTGCCTGGTCTGTGTCCAGCAAGATTTGTTCTTTATGGGGTTGCAACGACTACTCCCAATTTTCGCTTGGTTCTTTACGAAGAGGATAAAGGAGGTGGCCCTGGTAAGACTTGTGACTTATATTTCGTGCAAGATGGCAAACTAAAAGAGCTTATATCGTTCTGGGTATATCCAACAACAAAAAGTATACTTGGAATTAAACGTTCAGTACGACAAAAAAGATATACCGTTATCCATAGTTATAGTGATAACAATTGAGCATCTTTAATACAGATTTAATCCAATATTAAACCACTATTTTACGACCCTCTAGTTACGGCGCATAACAATGCATCCTAAGCAATTGGGGCTTGACTTTGGAGCAATGTTAGCGGTAACGTAAAGATTCAGTTCATTAAATTACCAAACATGAAAGGGCCTGTCTTTCTGCTTTATTGCAATTAAATTGCTTCATTAGAAACCTGATATATGCGACAGATGCTTTTATTTCCATTATTACTTTTCATATTCCAAATTACCCATGCACAAACCAAAAGAGCAAGGGATTGGGGTCCTATTAAGCCAACCATACCACAAAATTGTT
>CAXTDO010000077.1:0-1061 GCA_964242315.1 uncultured Flavihumibacter sp. | reverse complement strand
AGTGCTTCCGACAGGAAAACAAAATGCCATTACCGATATAGCGGGTGTAAAAGTGGGACATACAACAATCATAAAAGGAGATTCCATTCGCACCGGCGTTACGGCTATTCTTCCGTATAGTGGTAATATTTTTCAGCAAAAAGTTCCTGCTGCAATTTTTATTGGCAATGGCTTTGGAAAGCTAAGCGGCATTTCACAAGTACAAGAGTTGGGAAATCTGGAAACACCTATTATTTTGACCAACACGTTGAGTGTATCAACAGCCATGGATGCATTGATAGATTACACCTTGCAGCAAAAAGGAAACGAAAATGTTCAATCGGTTAATGCAGTGGTGGGTGAAACTAACGACGGGTATTTAAATGACATACGGAGCCGGCATGTAACAAAACAAGATGTGCTGAATGCCATTTTCAATGCAAAAGAAAATGTGGAAGAAGGTGTGGTGGGAGCAGGCACGGGCACGATGTGTTTTGGATGGAAAGGTGGGATTGGTACGGCATCGAGAAAATTGCCGGAAAAATATGGAGGTCATACAGTAAGCGTAGGTGGTTATACGGTAGGTGTGTTGGTGCAAACAAATTTCGGCGGTGTGCTGCAAATTGATGGTGTACCGATCGGAGAAGAATTGCATAGTCCAATGGATGGTTCTTGTATGATTATTGTAGCAACCGATGCGCCGCTGGATAATCGTAACTTAGAACGATTAGCCAAAAGAGCATTTATGGGATTAGCAAGGACAGGGGGCATTGCTGCCAATGGTAGTGGCGATTATGTTATTGCTTTTTCAACCGATTCTACGTTGCGTGTTGCACATCAAACAAAGGAAACTAAACAAACGATAACTGTTTTGCGAAACGATGAAACATCTGCTTTGTTTTTGGCAGCAATTGAAGCAACGGAAGAAGCCGTTATTAATTCATTGTTTGCGGCAAAAACCATTAGTGGTAAACAAGGACATGTGGTAGAGGCATTACCTATTGAAAAAGTCATGAAGATCATAAAAAACTATAAACACATAAAATGAGCTTTTCGCTTCTTCAATTCTATATGCTTTGCAC
>CAXTDO010000076.1:0-13287 GCA_964242315.1 uncultured Flavihumibacter sp. | reverse complement strand
TGCTTCGCATCGTTTTTCATCGTCCCCTCCTTGAAAAGGAGGGGAACCTGGAACCTGAACTTTGAAATCCTTAACCAAGTCACATCGCTTTCAGGGTTTGCACTTAAAAACTGAAAGCGAATACAGTATTCTATCTTAGTAATATAAACCGTATGAATCAAAAAACAGGCTTGCCGTTAACATTAAAAAAGATCTACGAAGAACGATCGGCAACAGATCTTGATGGAAATGTTTTACAGCTACACTCTGAAGTTTCAGAAGCCGAGGCGCAGGTTCTGGCAGACATGGTAATAGCAGCAAAGGCAAAAGTGACGCTGGAAACCGGACTTGCATTCGGTGTATCTGCATTGGCAATATGTCATGCATTGAGGTCTGTCAACGGAAACTCATTTACACACTATGGTGTAGACCCTAACCAGCTTACCGAATACGGAGGCACCGCCCTCGCAAGCCTGCAAAAGGAAGGGCTCAACAGCAACTTTAAATTACTGGAAGGTCCAAGCCATTTGATGTTGCCAAAACTGATAGAGCAGGGAGTAATACTGGATTGCGCATTTATAGACGGATGGCATACGTTCGATTACACCCTGATAGACTTTTTTCTGGTAGATAAAATGCTGAAACCCGGCGGCTACCTGGCTTTTCATGATATGTATGGATTGTCTAAGCAGAAAGTGCTGCGATTCATCCTTACGCACCGCAAATACCAGATAGAGAAAAAAATGAGGGTAAAGGGTAACGAATCTTTTACAACAACCATCAAGTTTTTTTTATGGAGGTTGTACAAATATCCAGGTTTGCTTTTTAGCTGGTTTCATTGGAACTACCAGTTGTTTAACAGCTCGGGGTTAATTGTTATAAAAAAATTGGAAAGTTTTGAACCTGAATTCTCTTTTTATAAACCGTTTTAATAATACGGTGTTGTGGCCTGATTAATAAATTCATTTGATTGCCATAACACCTGCCAGTAAAATCTCGTTATGATATATGTATCCTCTGCACTAAAAATCAGAATCCTGAACCGCCTTGGACTTTTATCATTGTTTCGTATAGGGTATAAAGCAAAAGTTTTAAAGCATGTTTTTAATATACCCATAATTGAAAATAAAGAAGGACTTATTTACCATTTAAATATTAACGAACCTTACCTTCTGCATGTTTTCCAGCTCCTTAACAATAGCGGAAAATTTTTTTTTCTTGATGCAGGAGTAAATTTCGGACAAACATTATTAAAGATAAAAGCCGTAAATCCGTCAATAGGTTACCTTGGCTTTGAACCCAGCGGGCTTTGTTCTTATTATGCAAGTCATTTGATTAAGGTTAACAATTTCAGGAATAGCCGGGTGATACGATGTGCACTTTCAAACAGCATGGGTGTGCTCACTTTGCACTCGCAATCTGATGGAGATACAAGAGCAACAATTTTAGATAATATTATCAGCAAAGAAGAAGATGCATTTCAGGAACTGGTGCCGGTGGTAACACTGGATTCTTTAATACCGGTAATAAGCGCTCAGGGTGAAAATTTTATACTCAAAGTGGATGTGGAAGGTGCGGAGTTGCTGGTATTTAAAGGTGCGGAACAATTTATTAATGAATACCGCCCGATAGTTGTTTTTGAAAACCTGCCTTCTAATAAAAGTGCTGACAAAAGCAACGAACAGCAGGAGTTGTCAATATTTTTTATAAACAAGAACTACCACCTCTTTCTAATGGATGAAAAAAAATGGAAACTGGAAAAACTCGAATCGATTGCAAATGAAGCTGATTTTTCCGAAACCAATTATATAGCAATACCTGATGAAAAAATCATAATCTTAAACGACCTCATAAACAGTAGCGCCAAATAATAACAGGCATCACTTATATCAATTCAAACCTGATAACAACCGGAAATAGTAAAATGAAAGTAGCGATCTGTGCGCCAAGTCCGATACAGCATGAAATTCCTTTGTTCCAGGAAATGGCAAAAGCTGCATCTCTTGAAGTGGTGATTTTATATTTTTCAGATATAGGCGTTACCAGCTTTAATTCTTTTGGCTTAAAAAACATCACGTACGGTATCCCTATGCTTGATGGTTATACCTACAAGTTCATAAAAAATATTTCACCTTTTAAAAGTTTTACTTTCAGGTTCATTAATCCTGATGTTACAAAGGAATTGAAAAAAGGTCAATTTGATGCAGTAGTGCTGTATGGCTATTATTCCCCAACGCACCAGCTTGTGATGAATTATTGTAAAAAGCATCACATCAATTTATACCTGCGTGCGGAAGGTGAATCAGTTCAGCCGGTATCATCATTAAAGAAATTAATAAGGAGTATTTTATTGCCGCAGGTATTTAAAAAGTTTAGCTACTTTCTGGCATTGTGTGAAGTTAATAAGAGTCATTACCTCGAGTATGGTGTACAACCAAAGCAAATAAAGTTTGTTCCGCAAACGGTGAATGATGAATTTTTCGCCGGCTACGATCCTTCTAATTTTGCCGCACTTAAAAAAAAGTATGACCTGAAGGATGATGAGATGATTTTTGTATACGGATCAAAACAACGGCCTGAAAAAAGGCCTATGGATGCGGTAAAAGCATTTTGTGAACTACCTGAATCCTGCAAGGCCAAATTGCTGATGTTATCGGATGGTCCGTTAAGAAAAGAATGCGAAGCATATGCCCGGGAGCATGATACATTTAAAAGGGTGGTTTTTACCGGTTATGTAGAATTTACAGAAATGAGAGATCTGTTTGGATTGAGCCATGTATTGTTGATCACTTCATTTGAAACCATCGGGGCAACGCTTTACCAGGCTTTATTTTCAGGACTTGCTATCTTAACCTCCGACATGGTTCCGGGCTGGATAGATGTGGTTAAACCCGGAATCAATGGATTAATTTACAGGGCGGCCTGGATAGAAGCGTTAGTTAAGAATATTGAAAGCATGGTATCTAATCCTTCCCTGGTTACAACAATGAAAGAAAATTCTAAAAAGATGTCTTATCAGTATAGCGCGGCCAATATTGCAGACAAACTTGTTGAAGTGTTGCATGAAAATAAAAATTAATGAAGTTATTACTTGCAGGGGCTAACGAAGTTTGGGCGATAGAAAGATTTTACGTTAAATATATTCGCAAGGCAGGGATTGAAATTGAATTAATACCAACTTTCAGTTATTTTTTACAATACAGGAACACATCAATAATCAACAGAATTTTGCACCGGCTGGGTTTATCCGGCATCTATAGAAGAATAAATGAAACACTGAAAAAGAAAATCCTTGATTTCAAGCCTGACCTGGTGTGGGTTTTTAAAGGAATGGAAGTGTTGCCCGAAACAATAACATGGATCAAAGATAAAGGCATCACTGTTGTCAATTACAATCCTGATAACCCTTTTATATTTACCGACAGGGGTAGTGGAAACGCCAACGTTACAAAATCTATAACCCTTTATAACCTCCACTTCACTTATAATCTTGTAATAAAAAAGCAGCTTGAACATCTTAAGCAGCAGGTAGCTGTGCTGCCATTCGGTTTCGATATCAGTGACGAAGTGTATAATGATTGTATGATCCAGCAGGAAATTATAAAGGTTTGCTTTATAGGAACGCCTGATACAAAAAGAGTAGCTTTTTTAAAGCAACTGGCAGAACAGGGGATCTCTTATGAGGTATATGGAAACGATTGGGATAAGTTTATTGATCATCCCAATGTTACAATTCACAAAGCAGTATACGAGAAAGAGTTTTGGAAGATTTTAAGAAGGTATCGTGTGCAGCTAAATTTAATGCGCATCCATAACGAAGAATCGCACAATATGAGATCGTTTGAAGTGCCTGGTGTGGGTGGGATCATGGTTGCTCCTGATACTTATGAACACAGGCTTTATTTTGAGGATGGAAAAGAAGTTTTTTTATATAAGGAAGTAGCTGATTGTGCTGCAACTATCAAAAGGCTTCTTTCATTGTCATCAATACAAGCGGATACCATTCGTACGGCTGCGAGGCAGCGTTCCCTGCATTCAGGATATACCTATCAGCAAAGAGCCATGCAGGCGTTAGAGCAGTTGCAAACCTTCACTGTATAAATAATCGTTACAGAGATAGTGTCTCTCAGATTCTGATAGCTGATAGCTGACAGATGACAGCTTAATTCAACCCATTGAAACCACCATCTTCCCTGGTAATAGGTATTTATTTTCATCCTGAAGCGTATCCTCCAACCCTTAACGCTATCGGAGAACTAAGTGAATGTTTTGATCATATCACCGTTATCTACAGGCCGCATTTAAAAGGTAGCTGGAATTATCCTGACAATGTAAAAGCCATTCCCTCGGGCGCGTACATAACATCAGCACAACAGGAGAAAGCACCTCTTTACCGGAAAGTGTTATTTTTTTTTCAGTTTACCAGGTCGTTGCTTCATGCATGCAAAATTGAGAGACCGGATTTTATACTGGTTTATGATAGTTTAAGTTTGCTTGCTTACAGTTTAATTAAGCCCTTACTGGGTAAACATACACTGTGGTATCATAATCACGACGTTACAGAGCAGAAAGACATCAGAAAATATTCCATTAGCTGGTTTGCGGCAAACAATGAGAAAAAGGCATTTAAATACCTTGATATTTTTTCTCTTCCGGCTAATGAAAGGCTTCCCTATTTTCCGATGGATATATTCAAAGGAAGCTACTTTTTTATACCTAATTATCCTGCAAAGAGGTTCTACCTGCAATTTTATCAACATAAGGAATTAAGCGGTCCGGTCAGGATCATCTTCCAGGGGAGCATCGGGCCCTTTCATGGCATTGAAGAAATAATTCCATTGCTTAAAGAAGCTATTAACGGATATAACCTGGAACTGGTGTTGAAAGGCCCGTGCCGCACGGAATACAAGCAGTTATGCCAGCAACTGGCAGATAAACACCATGTAGGCAGGCAATTAACTTTTTTTGATGTAACACCGTATGCCGAAGTTCCGGTGGCAAGCGCTGGCTGTCATATTGGAATTGGCATTCTCGCCAAACAGGATCTCATGAATACTACCCTCGGCACCGCTTCTAACAAGTTGTATGAATATGCAGCAGTAGGACTTCCGGTAATATATTATAACAGCGCTAATTTTACAAAATACCTGAACAAATACAACTGGGCAATTGCCACAGATATTACCAGCCGGGCAATCAGGGAAAAAATACAGTTGATACTGAACGATTACAACAGATTAACTGCTTCAGCCCATGATGATTTTAAGCGTGAGCTCAATTTTGAAACTGGCTTTATGCAGGTAAAGGCATACATAAAAAGTTCATTACTGAGCAGGCAAAAATGATTGATTAACTTTGGCGGGCTTATTATGAAAAGAGTTTTTATTTTAATTGCTATTGCATCGTATTTTCTTGCACATGGTTATACCACCTGGACGAGTTACGAATGCATTTCCGTAGCTATTTCCGTATATTTTACCCTCGCTTTTGTGGATGACCTTGGCAAAAAGCTGATCATTCTGGATGTGGCAATACTCATTACTATCCTTACCTGCCTGGTATTACCAATTGCGGGGTATCATCATTTTACTTCTACCAATTTGCAATCAAGGGTATGGGTAAACTTTATGAGGGTGCCTTCAGATGATTATTATTCTTTCATGGTACCTGCTACCCTGGCTATGATTGCGGGAATGAAAATACCTGTTTTTTATATCAAGCAAACGTATAAAAACCAGGTTCAGTACATGATCAATGTAAAGGCTTATCTTGTTAATTCCAGGTGGCAGGGTTTGATAATGGTTGTTATCGGGTTGTTGTCATCGGTGCTGAAAAATTATGTTCCATCAAGTTTAAGCTTCGTGCTTTTTTTGTTTAGTTACCTGATGTTTGTTGGTATATTTTACTGTCTGTATTCCAATATTCCTTTTAAACGGCTGATATTGATTTTTGTATTTGGCGTATTGATTGTTCGTTCTATTTCCGGTGGTATGTTCGGCGAAATGGTTTTTATGGGAGCCTTAACGGTGATACTGCTTTTTCTTGGTAGCAGCATTAACTTCTCCAAAAAACTGGGTATTATGCTTGTGGGTGTTTTCGGTATCATAATACTTCAGGCAGTTAAGCCATCTTTCAGAAAGCAAACCTGGTATGGAAAAGGTAAAGGGAACGAACTGGCAGTTTTTTCCACTGTGCTAAAAGAAAAAGTGCAGAATCCTTTTGGTCTGTTTGATGATCAAAAGGTGTTATTTGGCATGTACACACGCTTTAACCAGGGCCAGATTATATCCAATGTGTTATATTCGGTACCGGCAAGATTCCCGTATGCAGGCGGAGAAACTATTGTAACCTCCCTGGCTGCCTCAATAGTGCCAAGAGTTGTATGGCCGGATAAACCGGAAGCCGGCGGCGCCTATAATTTTAAAAGGTTTTTAGGAATCACCTTAAGAGGATGGAGTGCCAATCTTAGTCCTTTTGGCGAAGCCTGGGGAAATTTTGGAAAAACAGGCGGTATCATCTTCATGTTTTTCTTTGGACTGCTTTTCAACTATTTCTTTTTCATATTGCTGAAGATAGCAGTAAAGATTCCTTCAGTGATACTTTGGTTTCCTTACTTATTTTTCTATGCTGTCAGTATCGAAAATGACGTACTTACTATGGTTAATTCGTTTAGTAAGGCGGCTATTTTTACTTATTTTATTTATAAAGTTTTTCCTAAAGTTTTCAAGTTGAAAATTTAAGGTGGTTTTTTAGATGGGATAGGTTGGTGTAATGCTCCGTTATGGCAATGTTTTAGTTAAGAACGTAGTGTTATATCTTATTTAGTTGCCGCATGAATATTGCGTACCTAACGGCACGCTTTCCTCTTCTTCACCATTTTCTACCGATATGTAGCCGCTAACGCGGCTAACTAAACCAAAAATTGTTTATTGAATGGCATGCTTACCGAACAAAGGTTATAATGAAATTATCCCGTTAGGGATTTAATATCGGTAGAAAAACATTCAAATGTGTCAGGTGTGCCTTTAGGTACACAATATTGATGATGCATCTGTATGCACTATCGAACTCTCAACATAAATAACATTGCCCAAAGTAGAGGATAAGATCAATCATCTTATCTTCAATTGCGCACTGCATGGCAATAACTGATAAAGCAACACTTAACTACATTGAAAACAGCATTAATAACCGGTATTACCGGACAGGATGGCGCTTACCTGAGTGAACTTTTACTGAAAAAAGGCTACCGTGTGGTTGGTTTAACAAGAAGTTACAACCAGACAAATTTCAGAAGCCTGCATTACCTGGGCATACTCGATCAGATACTGCTGGAAGATTGCGACCTTACCGATATCACACAGATACTTAAGCTCATTTACAAATACAAGCCCGATGAAATATATAACCTTGCAGCTCAAAGCTCGGTATCTCTTTCATTTAACCAGCCTATCGGCACCATTCAATTTAATATCATTTCTGTACTGAATTTACTGGAAGCAATAAAAATGGCCAACCCTATCAGCCAGATAAAGCTTTACCAGGCTTCCAGCAGCGAAATGTACGGCCTGGTAACAGACCTGCCTATCACTGAAACTACGGTGTTTCATCCGCTGAGTCCTTATGCCATATCAAAAGCTACTGCTCACTGGCTTACTGTAAACTACCGGGAATCTTATCACTTATTTACCTCCTGCGGTATTTTATTTAACCATGAATCGTACCTCAGAAGCGATAACTTCTTTATAAAAAAAGTGATTTACGAATCGCTGCGCATCAAGCATAACCAACAAAGTAACCTGTTTGTAGGTAATATTGATATCAGGAGAGATTTCGGGTATGCCAAAGAATATGTAGAAGCCATGTGGCTGATGTTACAACAGGAAAAGCCTGACGATTATATCATCGGCGCAGGCAAATCGGTTTCTCTTCGCGATATTATAGAACATATATTTTCCAGATTAGATATACCGGCAGATAAATTAATAATTGATAAAGCACTGTACCGCCCAACAGACATCGTAGACATTTATGGAGATAATACCAAGGCCAAAGTAAACCTTAACTGGAACTACAACCTTGATTTTTTTGATGTGATTGATATTATGCTTGAAGAGGAAGAGCGGAATAAATTTAATTAAATGCCCGAAAATTTCACCGTGGTTTTCTTTCAGCGTAAACCATTTCCGTTTCACAAAAGCCTTGAGTATATATTTGCAGACGTTAGAAAAAGAATGCCTGCTTATATACATTCCGTAACAAAAGTGTTTCGGTTTTACAGCAAAGGAGTAATACAACGGTTGTTCACCATCTGGGAAGCTTATAGAAACCAGGGAGATGTAAATCATGTAACAGGTGATATACATTTTTCCGCTATCCTTCTTGAAAAGAAAAAAACACTGCTTACTGTATTGGATTGTGGAATGCTGTCAACTTCTACGGGAATAAAACATGCACTGCTGAAGTATTTCTGGTTTACGCTGCCTCTTAAAAAATGTGCGCTGGTAACTGTAATCTCTACAGCAACAAAAAATGAACTGCTGAAATATACCAATTATCCAGAAGCGCTGGTTCATGTAATACCCGTTGCTATTTCACCGGAATTTACTTATCAGCCAAAAACATTTAATAATCAGCCGGTAATATTGCAGGTAGGCACTACACATAATAAAAATCTGGAAAGACTAATAAAAGCGTTGAAAGGTATCAATTGCCGGTTGAACATTATAGGTACGCTTACAGATTCTATTAAGCAATCTCTTACTGAAAATAATATTTCGTATAGCAACGCAACAGATCTGTCACAGGAGCAACTCATCAGGGAGTATGTGAATTGCGATATGATCAGCTTTGTCTCTACCTATGAAGGCTTTGGAATGCCCATCGTTGAAGCCAATGCCATAGGCAGGCCTGTTATTACCAGCAATATATTGTCGATGCCGGAAGTTGCCGGCAACGCAGCCTGTTTGGTAGACCCTTTTGATATAGAAGACATAAGAAGAGGAATATTAAGAATAATTGATGATGAAAATTACAGGAGCCAGTTGATAAAAGAAGGCCTGGTTAATTGCAGGCGCTTCGATCCGCAAAAAATAGCTGACAGGTACCTTGAATTATATTTGCAGTTACGGGGCAGCAACATGAAGGCATAGTGTCTCGTGTTTAAGCTATCAGTCTTCAGTTATTAGCTATCAGGAGGAAAGCTTATCAGGTTTGATCTGCTGATACCTGACGGCTGATAGCAATTCATACGACACCAGGTTAAACGGTTATGAAGAAATTACTCATTTTCGTAGATTGGTTTTTACCGGGTTATAAGGCCGGGGGACAAATACAATCCTGTGCTAATCTTGCATCGGAACTAAAAGACAACATAGAAATATATATTGTTACAACAGACCGCGATATGGGCGATGATGAGGCGTATAATTCGGTATTAGTGGATGAATGGACAACATTAAATAATAACCTGAATGTACTTTATTTATCTGTTAAGAAGAGAGGTTTTAAATCCATACAATCCATTATTCGTAAGGTGAATCCTCATTGTATTTATCTTAACAGCATGTTTTCTTTCAACTTCACCTTGCTTCCGATAGAAGTATGCCGATATAATAATTTACCTGTTAAAATAATTCTGGCTCCGCGTGGGATGCTGCATAAAGGCGCTCTTCAGTACAAAAATCTGAAAAAGAAAATTTTCTTTCATGCATTCAAATTTCGGGGCTTTCAGAAAAGAATTATTTTTCATGCTACAGACGCTACTGAAGAATCGGATATAAGAAATATTTTTGGCAGTAAAGTGCAGTTAAAGCTGGTACCTGATTTTCCCGCCTCTGAACAGGCAGCACCGGAGTACATAAGAAAAAGTAGTGGCGCTACAAGTTGCCTTTTTGTATCAAGAATTTCACCAAAGAAAAACCTGCTATACCTGTTATCTCAATTGCAACATGTTAAGGCGGCAATTACACTTTCCATAGCGGGTCCGTTAGAAGATAAGGAATATTGGTTTGAATGCAAAAGACTGATTGCTTCTTTGCCTTCTCATATAAAAGTTGTATACATTGGTGCTGTACCTAATGAACGATTGGCAAAAATATACCGGCAGCATCACCTGTTTATACTGCCCACTCATGGTGAAAATTTCGGTCATGTTATTTTTGATGCCTTTCTGAATGGCCGTCCGGTTTTAATAAGCGACCATACACCCTGGAAGAATCTTAAGGAAAAAAAAATTGGCTGGGATATTCCTCTTGCAGAAGAACGGCTTTTTGTGGAAGCCATTGAGGAAGCAGCCGCCTGGAATCAGGCTGAATTTAACGAGTATTGCAATGCAAGCTGGCATTTTGCTTCCTTTTATCTGCATTCCTCAAATCTTAAGAAAGAATATCTGCAATTATTTGAATAGCGCTGATGAACATCCGTAACCAGGTAGATTTCAATTCCTATAATAACGATTGGTATAAAAAACAGGTGGGAGCTTCCCGCCTGAAACAGGTATTCTGGTATTGTATCAACGTACTGTTTTTTATCAATCCGCTTAACGTTAGTAGCGGTATTAAAGTGTGGTTTTTAAGAAAATTTGGTGCTGTTATTGGCAAAAATGTAATTATAAAGCCTGGCGTAAATATTAAGTATCCCTGGCTTTTAAGTGTAGGTGACTACTCGTGGATCGGAGAAAAAGTTTGGATTGATAATTTGGTTACCGTTACTATAGGAAGGAATGTATGCCTTTCACAGGGAGCGATGTTGCTTACAGGCAATCATGATTATAATAAAACTACTTTTGATTTGATTGTTAAAGAAATTGAGCTGCAGGATGGTGTATGGATAGGTGCTATGTCGGTAGTATGTCCGGGTGTGATATGTGAGTCGCATTCGGTATTATCGGCTATGTCTATGGCATCTAAAAATTTAAGCTCTTACAAAATTTATCAGGGTAACCCGGCCCTCGAAGTGCGGGAGCGTGTAATTACAAGGTAGTAGCTAATCTTGTAAGTGTTTTTTTAAACACAGAGTGTACAGATAAGGAAACACAGAGGTCACGGAGGCCCTCTGCGCTCTCTGTGTTTCCTCCCTCTGTGCACTCTGTGTTTAAAAAACTCTCTAAACGGCTGATAGATCATAATAATCAGGAAATGAAAAAGGTTGTTTTCGTAAATAAATTCGGTCCCTCAAGTAATGCCATTACAGGAAAAAGTGCCAGGGAACTGGCTGTTTTTTTATCAGACAAAAACATTGAAATAATTTTTATCTGTTTAAAAGCAGGTTACAAGACTACTGCGGACATCAATAACCATAGCGGTATAAACTGTAAAATAAAAGAACTAAAAAGTTTTTATCATGGCGATTCTGCGCTGTTGCGCATGTTTAACAGCCTGCTAGACGGATTTCGAATGTGGCTGGTATCTCTTAGTCAAAAATGCGATGCCGTTATCGTGATGACAGACCCGCCATTACTATTTTTTTGGTTTCAGTTATTCAGAGTATTCTCCAGACGCAAATTATTCTATTGGACAATGGACTTGTATCCCGAAGCTTTTGCAGCGGGAAAATTCATAAGCAGCCGGAATATTTTATACAGGTTTTTCCACAGGATAGTGTATGGCAAACCGCCTGATTTAATAATAGCCTTAGGAGAAAAACAATTAGAATACCTTAAAGCCGGCTTTAAGCACTTCGTTCCTAACGTTATAATACCCTGCGGGCTCGTTGAAACAAAAATTTATCCTCTGGCAGACTATAATAAGAATAATAACAAAAAAATTACGTTTGGATATGGTGGAAATGTAGGAGAAGCGCATGATGCCGAGTTTTTAGTTTCACTGATTAATCAACTTGACCCGGAAAAACATGAGATGATTGTAAGCCTTTATGGGTCAAAAGCCGGTTATGTGAAACAGCATATTAAGGGTAAGAAGAATGTCAGATGTAAAGATTTCCTAAGTGCGTCGGATATAGCTGCCATAGATATAAATGTAGCAACATTATTACCACAATGGCACCACATATGTGTACCGTCTAAGGCTGTTACCGCTATATGCTGTGGCAGTTCTTTATTGTTAAACGCTACCAGGGAAGCCGATAGCTGGAATATGTTTAAAGAGGGATCATGGCTTATTGAATCTGACAAGGATTATACAACAGAAATAGACAAATATTTATCAGTTGTTACAAGAGAAGCAATAAATATGAAGAAATCAAAAACAGAGAATTTAGCCGAAATACAGCTTGATAAGAAAAGGGAAGCATTTAACACTATTGCTTCCATGGCTCAAAACTTATAGATTTGCGCTGAATTTACAGTTTTTGCACATAATCGATTCTGCCTGTATATGATTTTTAAAAATTAATTTCACAGATACGCAAACATATTATATGCATTATTGATACATATAATGAGTTTAATACTTAAAAACAACAAATACTCATGGCAAAAGTTGCTCTAGTAACCGGTGTTACCGGTCAGGATGGTGCTTACTTAACGGACCTTTTATTAAAGAAGGGATATCTTGTACACGGAATAAAGAGAAGAAGTTCTATGTTCAATACCGATCGTATAGACTATCTCTACCAGGATCCGCACGAAAAAGACGTTCATTTCAAACTGCATTATGGCGATCTTACAGATTCTACCAACCTGATAAGAATTATCCAGGAAGTGCAGCCTGATGAAATTTATAATCTTGCTGCAATGAGCCATGTGGCGGTGAGTTTTGAAACCCCGGAATACACTGCCAATGCAGATGGTATCGGCACCTTAAGAATACTTGAAGCCGTTCGCCTGCTGGGTTTAATAAAAAAGACAAAAGTTTACCAGGCTTCTACCTCTGAATTATATGGCCTGGTACAGGAAGTTCCACAATCAGAAAAAACGCCTTTCTATCCACGCTCCCCTTACGCAGTGGCTAAAATGTACGCATATTGGATTACCGTTAACTATCGTGAAGCATATAAAATGTTTGCGGTAAATGGTATTCTTTTTAACCATGAATCGCCATTAAGAGGTGAAACATTCGTAACCAGGAAAATTACCAGGGGCGTTGCAAAGATTGCAATGGGTATGCAGGATAAAATATACCTGGGTAACCTGGATGCAAAACGCGACTGGGGCCATGCAAAGGATTATGTAGAGGCAATGTGGCTGATAATGCAGCAGGAAGTTCCTGAAGATTATGTAATTGCCACCGGTATTACTACGCCTGTTCGTGAATTTGTTCGGATGGCTTTTAAAGAAGTAGGGGTAGAACTGGAGTTCAAAGGCAGTGATGCAAAAGAAACAGGAGTGCTGGTGTCTTGCTCTAATCC